>CALGGV010000284.1 GCA_937915725.1 uncultured Selenomonadales bacterium | reverse complement strand
AGGCAAGAGGCAAGAGTGATACCAAATCCCTACTGCCTTTTTACTTCTGCCTACTGCCTCAACCTAAATTCTTAGATTTTTCAGCGGCAGAAATAACCGCCTCAATTAACGCACTTCTAAAATTATTGCGCTCCAAAATTCTAATACCTTCAATGGTAGTACCGGCAGGGCTTGTGACTCTGTCGCGCAAAACGTCGGGATGTTCGCCGGTTTCAAGTACCATTTTAGCCGCGCCGAGTAAAGTTTGTGCGGCAAGTTCAATAGCGTAATTTCTGGGCAAGCCTGCGGCAACTCCGCCATCTGCAAGCGCGTCAATCATTAAAAAAGCGTACGCGGGACCGGAGCCGCTTAAACCTGTTACGGCGTCCATTAATTTTTCATCAACTTCAACTGCGCGTCCAATAGCCGACCAAAATTTTTTCGCAAGTTGTAAATCTTCAGCCTTTGCATTTTTGCCCGCCGTGTAAGCCATCATTCCTTCACTTACCAAAACTGCAACATTTGGCATTACACGAATAATTTTTTGATTAGGTAAAAATTTTTCAAGCGTCGAAAGTTTGCAACCGGCAACCACTGACATTAACAAAGTTGCAGGATTAATTTTTTCGGCAATTTCGGAAAGTGCGGAATTTAAATCTTTCGGCTTTACTGCAAGTATCAGCAAAGAAATTTTTTCGGCGAAAGTTGAAAAATTTTCTGCAACGTTCACTGAATATTTTTCAATCAAATAATCACGTCGCGCAGGAATTTTTTCAGCCACAAAAATATTTTCAGCCGCAAAAAGTTTTTTTGAAATTCCCTTGATAACGGATTCAGCAAGCGCGCCGCCGCCAATAAATCCTACGTTAAAATTTTCCATTAATGTATCACTCGTTTCAAATTAATATGTTGTTGAGTTAAAATTTTTTTCTTTTTTTTTACCGATTGAGCCGGCGCGTCTGCAAATTCTATGTGATCTAATAAATCTGTGACTTGCCCGCGAATTGCCGTTAAATAAATTTCGTACAATCTTTTTTGCTCGGCAATTTCTTCTTCTGAAAGTCCTACCGTTCGCTTTTTACGCGCCAATTCATTTATCCTTGCCAAAAGTTCAGGCGTTATCAATTTTATCACCTCATTTAAAAAAATTTTTGAATTTCTCAAAAAAAGTCGGTTCATACTCAATAAATCTGTAAAATTCGTCCTTTTTCAAAAACCAATTCACTCCAATTCCAAAATCTGATGCAATGCAAGTTTCATCTAAAAAATTTATCAGCTTATCTTTTTGCGCCTTAACGTTAGTTGAATTTCTGAAAATCTCATCGATATTTACTTGAATTGTACTGCCTTTGTCAATGAAACAATTTTTATTTGCAAAAAATAATCTGCGCCACGTTTCAACTTTTCGGTTTTCATAATCGCTGAAAAGTTCACGCGGAAAATATTTTGGAACTTCAACGCCGCTTTCTTCATAATAACTTAGAAAAATTTTGCGCGTCAAAGTCAAAAAATCTTCAATTTTAAAAATTTCTTCGTTGTTGAAAATTGCCTGCGAAAATCTGAATGTAAAATCCTTGAAAAGTTCGTCGTCAAGTTCGGCGTAAATATTTTTAAGATATTCGACGGACTCGCGCTTTTTTTGAGAATTAAACATACTGCTGACTTCAAGATAATAAATTCGCCGCACGACTTGCCCGCTCGAAGAAAAATCTGAAAGGTTAGTTGTGCCAATCAAAGTTCCTATCGGTTCGCTTGGGATTTCATTTGCAAGGCTTTTAATCATTTCTTCGCCTTTTTTCGTGGAATTACTGCGCTTAAAAAAACTCAAACTCATTTCATCCGCAAAAATCGGCATAAGGTTATTTTCTTTAATCATTTCAAAAATTATTCCTACCGTGTCAAGTTCCCGCGAATAATCGTAAATTTGCTTGCCGTCCATTTGCCCCAAAAGTGTTGCAACAAATCTAAGCGCGGTTGTTTTGCCGGATTCTCTGCTGCCGCCCAAAATGCAAAACATTGGAATATCTGCAACGGCGGATTTATCATAAATCATTGAACATTTTTGACGGATTTTCCAAATAAACGGCGCGGTAAAAGCATACAAAATCAGCTCATAAATTTTTGACGGGATAATTTCATTTGGCGTTACGGCAAAATCAAAATAGGCTTGTGTAAAGGCGTTTATTTTTTCCAACGTCGATTTAATTTTTTCCCTGTCAATCAGCTTGGAATAAATTTCGGCAATTTCTTTATCTTCGGAATTTCTTTTGTAAATTTTAAAGTTGTTGCCGTCCATAAGCAAAATTTCTCGAATATCGCCGACAATTTTTTTATGTTTTGGCGTCTTATAAAAAATTTCGCGCAGGAGATTTTTTTTTGCGTAAAGAACAGCTGGCGGCTTAAGTTTAAAGTTGCCGCTTTTATCTTTTGGCGCAAATACAACTTCTATAATTCTTTTTGCTGTATCAATTTCCTTTTTTTCCTCTTCCAGTTGATCGGTGTATTTGTGCAAAGTTTCCATTTGCTCTTCAGAAAATACCAGCGCAATATCATTATTTTTTAATTTTTCCAAAAGAATTTCAACATTTGTATCCGGCGAAATTGTCACAATGGCTTTATCTTTTTTATAACTGCGGCGGCAAATTTCAGGAATATAATCATTGGTTTGTTGGAGCAGGTAATTAAATCTTTCAAGGTAAATTTCATACAAATTTTGTGAATCGTCAATACGAATATTTTCAAAGTTGTGATTTTCAGAATTAAAGGCAGCCGTGCTAAAATTCGCCGAGCCGATTATAACGCGGTATTCGCCGGTTTTTTCATTAGACAAAAGATAAATTTTATCGTGAATCATAACGCCCGGCTTGCCATAGCGAATTTTGATATTGTCTTCAACGACAAGATTTTTAGTTTCGTCCGGCAAATCATTAAAAAATTTTACGCTGTCATTGCTTTTTAAATTTTCGCTTACGCCATCGCTAAATTTGGTAAGGTTGTCAACGTTATCAATTCCAAGAATAAAAATTACAGATTTAAAACCTTTGACAGTTTCGGCAAAAAATTTGGGCGAGGAAACATAACTTACAGCTTTAAACTCTGTGTAACGTTTGGAATCGAAAATTTCAGTAATTTTCATTTTGGCAACAGCTGAATTGTAAACAACAAAGAGGCTATCTGACGAAACTTTTTCTACCGTATCGAAAAGATTTATCAAAATATCGCTCATAAAATCACCATATAAAATTATAACAAATTTGCAGAAAAATAAAAGCCCGTATGAAGTGTAGAAAATTTTTTATTAATAATTTTCTTGACAGTCAAGCCTTGCGCCGTTATAATTCTTAGTGTTGTCATTTAGCA
>CALGGV010000283.1 GCA_937915725.1 uncultured Selenomonadales bacterium | reverse complement strand
AGCGGGCGTCAAAATCCAATTCAACACTGACTCGGACAAATGCATTTCCTTCACCCAAAGAATTATCAAGCAAAGTTTGGATATTATCTTGAATGTGATCTCTAACTTTGCGCGTCATTTCAATTTGAGTAAGCGTTTGCAAATTGAAACGTTGAGTTTGCATAAAGTCTTCATCGTTACTTTCGTTTAGGATATGTCCTGCCTCGTCAACTACTGTAACATTTTCCGGCGTCAAGCCTTGAACGCTATGACTAACTAAATTAACAATCCCCTTAACTTCAGCGGGAGCAAGCTGTTCATCATGTTTCAGCATAAGCATAATTGAGGCAGTAGCCGGTTTTTCGTTTTTCTTGTAAAGGCTGTCTTCCGGTAAGACAATATGAACGCGCGCTTTTTGAACTATATCAATTTGTTCAATAGTGCGTGTCAATTCGCCTTGAAGTGCTTGCAGATAATTAACTTTGTTTTGAAATTCGGTAACGCCTAATTTGCTGTCGTCAAAAAGTTCAAATCCTTTATTCCCTCGCGGCAGACCGGCAGTTGCCAATTCCAATCTTACGTCGTGAACTTGAGTAGAAGGAACATAAATTGTTGTACCGCGCCTATTTTCAGTAACTTGATACTGAACGCCGGATTCTCTCAAATTGTTCACAACGTCGCCGGCATCTTTGGTTTCTAAATTTGTGTACAACGGTACAAAATCGGGTTTACTACCGTACCAAAAACTAATACCGAAAATTGATATTAAAATTGCAACAACAACGCCAATAAAAATATACCGTTGCCTTTTGTCATATCTGTTCCACAGTTCTTGGAATCGCTCTCTCCAAGCTGCCAATTCAAAATCATTCCCTTCGCGCCTTCCCTGTTAAATTTTTTCCTTTCCAAAAATCAGACCTGCATACGCATAATTTCTTGATATGCAGAGACTGCGCGGTTTCTTAATTGAAGTGCCAGCTGAATTGCGATTTCTGCTTTTTGCGCCGCAACTACAACTTGAGATATATCCTCTACTCTTCCTGCCGCCAACGCCATATTTAATTTGTCAGATTCAAGTTGAAGTTCGTTAGTTTTTTTCAAAGCGTCTGTTAGCATTTCGCCAAAACTTTGAACAGGTTTTTCAACTTTTTGAGTTTCCTCCAAATGACTGTGTGCACTCATTTTGACGGGCGTCATTTCCAATGGTGCTATTTCCATTTTGTCACCTCTACTTCTAATCCCTAAATAGGGCTTGCGCCGTAGCGGTTTTTTCCTTGTGTTCCTGGAACCACTAACATATAACCGCTAAGCATAAATACAATCGTTACAAAAGTTAAAGCAATATAAAGCATATAATTTACGCCGGTAAAATCCATAAAAGCCATTATCGATGTTAAAATTGCGTAAACAACGGCGAGAGTTTTTCCACGATTCATATCTTGGAGTCTGCGCACGTTCAAAAAATAAGTAGGAATAATGAAAAGCAATGAAACAATCGTGTTATAAGTTGCGGCGTAAAAATTATCTTGCCCATATTCGTAGCCCAAAACTCTGTATCCAAGATAAATAAAAACGTAAAGTAAAATTCCCAAAACAACTCGGCGTTTGAAATAACGAAGGCGATTTAACCTGCCCTTCGATTTAAAAAACATTTCGCTGATAGTTTTTTCTTCAATGTAACCTGTAGCCGTCTCGGACACAAATTCAACTTCTTTCAAAAAAAATTTTAACTTGAAAGTATTATAACACTAAACAAAATAAATTCTACAAAAAAATTTTATTTGCCAATTTCCAAAGTTTTTAAAGCCATAGCCTTAGCCGCGTTGATAACGGTTGAGTTCGCCTCGTAGGCACGGTGGGCGGTTATCATATCAACCATTTCTGTTACGATATTGACATTAGGTTTTTCAACATAACCATCAGCATTGGCGTCGGGGTGTCCGGGATCGTAAACAAGCGGTCCTTGTGAAGTATCTTCTTGAATTGAAACTGCGCGAACGCCTTTTCCGGTTTTTTTAGTAGGACCAACAGCTTGACGTAAAGTTTTTTCAAAACTTTCAGCTTGAACTTCACGCGGCTGAAAAATGACGTAACGGCGATGATACGCGCCGCCGGCATCTGTGCGCGTAGTATTTGCATTTGCGATATTATTTGAAATGACATCCATTCTTAGACGTTCAGCAGTTAAGCCGGACGCTGAAGTGTCAATTCCCAAAAACATTCCCATTGAAAAACTTCCTTTCAGTCAGTCTTGGTAAGTGTTATAGTTTTTACTACCACACTATCCCACTACTTAACTTTGTCCGCTGGTAATAGCATTGCGCATTTTAGAAACATAGCCGCCAAGTTCAGTAGCAAGTGCGTTGTAATAAATCTGATTTTTGGCAAGCGTTGCCATTTCAATATCAACATCAACGTTGTTATCATCGACGCGCATAATTGTGGTATTATCTTCGACCAAAGTCGGAGTTGCATGAATTTCACGCGGTTTATAGGGCAAATGTTTACTGTGAGTTTGTACCATTTGCAATTTTCCTTCAGGAGTTTTTTCGCCGTAAATTTCCCGCGCCAATAAATCTTCAAATTCAACATTTTTTTTGCGGTAATTTGGCGTATTTACATTTGCAATATTATTAGCAACGACTTCTTGGCGCATACTTGCCGCAGTCATTGCGCGTGACAAATAATTAAAATTTGGGGAGTTCATTATTTGGTCAAGCATAAAAATCACCAACCTTTCATACTGCCTAAAATATCTCAAAAAAAATTTTCTACACCACGCCGAAAAATCCTTCATTTAAACTTATTTATAAGTAAAGAAATTTATAAAAAGGCGCGGCTTGCACTTTTCCAAGTTGAAAATTTATCTAAAAAAATTTATTGCGTGGGGAACAGTTTCAATTTTTAGCGGCAAGTTATCGCCAAATTCGCCGTCAAAATCGCTGATTAATTTTTCAGCAGAATTTATTTCAAAATTTTTTGCTTGAATATGCAAAATATTTTCGTCGTCGTCAATGAATTTTCCGGATAAAATTTTTTGAGCCAAATTAATTAAATTGCCCGGCTTGCACTTTTTCAAGGCGAAAAAATCTAATTTGCCGTCGTCAATTTTCACAGTGTCAGAAATTTTTTTTAAGCCTGCAACGGCGGGGCTGTTCAATACCAAAAATAAAAAGGCGTCCACTTCAAAATTTTTGGAATCTGCGCGAATGTTAAGCGGTACAGATTTAAAATTTGGAAGTTCGCCGAGCCCGTGAATATAATATGCAAATTTTCCGAGTGAATTTTTTTGCTTAAAATTTACTTCGTGGGCAATGGAAGTAAAAACGCCCGCGCTTGCCACATTTATAAAAAATTCTTTGCCGTTGACAATTCCTAAATCGACGGGGCGGATTTTATTTTCTGCAATGGCGTCAAAATATTTTTCGGCGTCAATTTCAAGGTGTGTAGCAAAATCGTTTGAAGTGCCACTGCCAATTATTCCGACCGGCAAATTTATTTCGGATTTTTTCAACCAATTAATAACGCGGTGTAAAGTACCATCGCCGCCCGCCGCAATTACGCCTTCCACGCCGCTGATTTTTACAATTTCTGAAAATTCCTCAAGTGCATTTTCGGCGCGAGTACGATAAATCGTCAACAAAATATTTCTGCGTTGAAAATTTTCTATAATTTCGTCAAGATTTTTTTTGAAAGTGGCACTGCCTGAAATTGGATTGTACGCCAGTAAAATTTTTTT
>CALGGV010000282.1 GCA_937915725.1 uncultured Selenomonadales bacterium | reverse complement strand
TTTTTTTGAAAGTGGCACTGCCTGAAATTGGATTGTACGCCAGTAAAATTTTTTTCAACAGATTTACTCCTTTATTTTTGCAAAATTTAAATGACGCCCGCCGCGCCGCTGATTTTTACAATTTCTGAAAATTCCACAAGTGCATTTTCGGCGCGAGTGCGGTAAATTGTCAACAAAATATTTCTGCGCTGAAAATTTTCTATAATTTCGTCAAGATTTTTTTGAAAGTGGCACTGCCTGAAATTGGATTGTACGCCAGTAAAATTTTTTTCAACAGATTTACTCCTTTATTTTTGCAAAATTTAAATGACGCCCGCCGCACCGCTGATTTTTACAATTTCTGCAAATTCCACAAGTGAATCTTCGGCGCGAGTGCGATAAATCGTCAACAAAATATTTCTGCGTTGAAATTTTTCTATCAGTTCGTCAAGATTTTTTTTGAAAGTGGCACTGCCTGAAATTGGATTGTACGCAAGCAAAATTTTTTTCAACAGATTTACCCTCCCTTCGATTATTGCTATAATAAAAAAAATTTTCAATGAATGCAAGGGCGTGATAAAATGCTTTCAGATTTATACAAATTGGCAACTGCGCTAAATGATATGGCGGTTTTTGAATGGGATATTCCGGCTGACAAATTGGAATACGACGAAAAATTAACACTAATGCTACAGCACGAATTGCCGCGAGAAAATGTCAAAAAACATTTACTAAAAGCGCGGCTTGTTCACCCTGAAAATCGAATTGAATTTCAAAATCAAGTTGACAGAATGTTGACAATGAAAACTCAACGCAGCGCGCCCTTTCAAGAATTTGAATTGGAATTTAGAGTTTACACTTTCAACAGATATTTTGCGTGGGTAAAAATGAAGTATCGCGCAGAATTTGTTGACGGCGTTGCAGTAAAAGTTTCCGGCTTTTTGCAAAATATTGACTTTGTGCGGCAAAAAGAGGCGCAACTTAAGCAAGTTATCGAACGTGACGCAATGACGGGGCTTTACAGCAAAACTCACGCGCCTTACCTCGTCAATCAATCAATGGGCGATAAAACCAAAATGCACGCGCTTTTAGTTTTGGATTTAGATAATTTTAAATCTGTCAACGATAAATTGGGACACTTAATCGGCGACGCGGTTATTATGGATATGGCTATGAATCTTAAAACAACTTTTCGCAAGACTGATATTTTGGGACACATTGGCGGCGACGAATTTATGGTTATGATGAAAGATATTAAAACGCCGGAAATTGTTATAAATAAATGCAAGCAACTTAGGGATATTTTAAGAAAAGTTTATCAGCACGAAGGCGAAGAAGTTTCAGTTTCTGCAAGCATTGGAATTGCGCTTTATCCTGAACACGGCAAAGACTACAATATTTTATTCACTCGCGCAGATGCCGCACTTGCCGAAAGTAAAAGGCAGGGCAAAGACACTGAAACAATTTTTAGTGAAGGGCTTGAAAGTGCCGAAAAAAAAGCCGCCGATAATGCAGAATTGCCCTCTCAAAATTTCAGAAAAATGCTCTCAAATCCAATGGAATATATTTTTCAAATGGTTTTCAATTCAAAGGATACTTCACTTGCCGTTCAACTTTTGTTACAGATTTTCGCAAAATATTTTAAAGTTCACAGAGCGTACGTTGTCTGGCACATCGACGGACATTATTGGCCCAAAATTTTATTTGACTACGTACGCGGCGATTTTAAAAGTACTGAAGTTGCGCACGATCCCTCGCTACGCTTGCAAATTAGGAAACGTTACAGGAATACTAAGCACGGCAGATTCAGTGAATGCTCCGATACTTCAAAACTTGTTGGCAGGGCGCAGACAGAATTTGCACGGCGTGGAATTTGTTCCTACATTGAGTGTGCAGTTATGGACGGCGAAGATTTTATTGGCTGCGTAGGTTTTGACGATTGCAAAAGGGCGCGTACGTGGTCTAAAGAAGAACACGAAATTTTATTTGCCTTTTCAGAAATTATGCGGCGTTTTTTATTCGGGCAAATATTTTTTGAAATGAAAAAACGCAACGGGCGCGTAATTATGTAATTAGGGGCTAGAGTATGTTTACAAAGAAAGAAGTTGGCGCGCAAATGACGCCCGCCGCACTCCGTTTTTGCTTGGGACTTTAAATTGCGGTAACGTGAGAAAACGCGGCTGGAACTTTAAATTTTTGAAACCTTTAACGCGAAAAACGCAGGCGGGCGAAGATTCTTTCTTTGCCAGGCGTTTCTTTCTTCTAAAGAAAGAAATGCCGACTTGTTAAATCTTAAAAATTTTTAAACAAATACTAGTAACTAACAATTTAGCCATCTAAAAATAGGTGTTAGGGGAAATAGCGTATTTCAAAAAAATTCTCCTTAATTAAAAAATAGAAGGTGTACAAATTATGGATAAGCAGGAATTTTTAGACAAATTTATAGAAAAAGTAATTTTTTTTGGACAAATACCTTCAGTACGAGCACTGCGCGACGGTGTAATATTAACAATGCCGTTTACAATAGGCGGCTCCATCTTTCTGCTTATCGCAAATTTGCCAATTCCGGGCTATTCAGAATTTATGGCAGGGATTTTCGGCGCAAATTGGACAGATTCATTAAACGCCGTAGCAAATGCAACATTCGGCGCGTTGGCGTTTGTTATTGTCATTGGGATAACTCATCGCTCGGTAACAATCGAAGGCGGCGACGCGGCTATGGCGTCCATAACTGCCTTACTTACATTTTTAGCGTTATTGCCGTCGGAAATTGTGGCAGGCAACGGGCAAATTATAGGCGGAATAATCCCGCGCAGTTGGATAGGCGCAAATGGAATAATCACGGCAATTTTTGTGGCGTTTTTCGTGTCAAATGTTTTTCTGTATTGTGACAGACACAATTTAGGAATAAAAATGCCGGAGTCAATACCAATAGAAATTGTGCGCTCCTTTTTGGCTTTTACTCCGGCGTTGTTTTGTTTTACGGTGGCGGCGATTGTTTATGGTCTTTGTCATCACGTTTTAAATTCAACTTTTCCCGAATTAATTTTTCAGTTAATTCAATCGCCGTTGCAGGGATTATCAGATACACTTTTGGGCGGTATTGTAATAATCGGCTTGCAGAGCGTTTTATTTTGGGCGGGAATTCACGGACCTAACGTCGTAGGCAGCGTGGTAAGCCCTTTACTTTTGGCGAATACGTGGGAAAATCAACAACTGCTTGATATGGGGCAACAACTTTTGGGGAATCCTGCCGCACATATTTTCACATCACAAATTAGCGACGTTTTTACAAAAAGTGGCGGCTGCGGCTTTACTATGGGATTTTTAATCGCAAGTTACCTTGTCGGAAAATCTGACCAAATTAAAACTGTTTCAAAAGTTGCACTTATTCCCGGAATTTTCAATATCAACGAGCCAATAATTTTTGGACTGCCGATTGTTTTTAATCCCTATATGATTGTACCGTTTATCGTTGCGCCGGTTTTAGCAATGATAATCACGTACACTTCAATTTCAATAGGATTTATGGCACCTTTCAGCGGTATGCAAGTTCCGTGGACAACTCCAACTATAATTGCGGGATTTTTATTAAACGGCTGGCAAGGCGCGATTATTCAGCTGATAAATTTAATTGTTGCAACGATTGTATATTTACCGTTCGTGAAAATGCAAGATCGTATTCTTTGCGAAGAAGAAGAGGCGCAAAAAGGCTTGGAAGACGAATTTTGAGGAGGAATTTTTATGAAAGAATTTTCAATCCCGCTTATGAGCGATTATACTCGCCCGGTAATTGAACTTTATAAATTGCCCACGTTAATTGACACGGGCGCAATTATCCCTGTTATTTCGATTTTTCCCTCAATATTTGAGAAACATTTCGAATCCAAACTTATTTTAGAAAACGGAACGATAAGCGGCATTGGCGGTGATGAACGCGGCGCAGTTTACTCTTTAGCAAATTTTAAAATTGGTGATTTAATTTTTAAAGACTTTGAAGTTTTCGTACCTTACGAACCAAGATTGAAATTTCCAATTTTATTGAGTGCAAATTTGTTTCACGGTATGATTTATGAAATTGACACGATTAACCAAAAATTTACAGTGCGAATGACTGACGAACAATCTTTAAATCGAGAATGTAAAATAAAAAAAATTCGCGGACAATTATACCCGCAAATTGATGGAGTTTTATTTGATGATGTAGATATTTTTCTGCGCGAATTTTGGATTGTTTGAACCTGCATTAAAAAAGCTCAAAATGGCGGAAAATTTCAACGTAGCAGGGATTTAAGAAATTTTCAATACAAAAGTACTAACCGACCGAAAAAATTTGTTTAAATTGATTTTAGAGGCAATTTCAGCCAAAATAAATTACACGGGCAATTTTTCTGCAATTTAATTTAAAATCCTCAAAACTGCGGAAAATTTCAACGTCGCAGGGCTTTAAAAAATTTTCAATAAAAAAAAAATTACTAACCGTCCGAAAAAATTTGTTTAAATTGATTTTAGGGGCAATTTCAGCCAAAATAAATTATGCAGGCAATTTTTCTGCAATTTAATTTAAAATCCTCAAAACAGCGGAAAATTTCAACGTGGCAAGGCTTTAAAAAATTTTCAAAATGTACTAACCGTCCGAAAAAATTCGTTTAAATCGATTTTAGAGGCAATTTCAGCCAAAATAAATTACATGGGCAATTTTTCTGAGATTTAATTTAAAAAGCTCAAAACAGCGGAAAATTTCAACGTGGCAGGGCTTTAAAAAATTTTTAATACAAAAAATCTGTGAGTTAAATTTTTTTTAGGAATGTTGAACTAAAATAATTCCCGTTAAAACCATACACATTCCAATTACTATAGAAAGTGTAAGCGGTTCTCCTAAACAAATTACGCCGCCCAAAACTCCGAAAACCGGCACGCCTAAAACTGAAATTGACGCCTTACTGGCTTGCATATGTTCAAGAACGTAAACCCACAAGAAAAAAGCAAACGCCGACGCTATAACCGCGTTGTACAAAAGGCAAGCTACAGAAAGTGGCGTCCAATAAACTAAATGATCGCCTTGCATTGTCGAATAAATCGCAAGAAAAATCGCTCCCACTACCATTTGCCACGTTGTCATTGTTATCGGCTCGCACTTTGACAATTTTGCCTTCATCATAACATTTCCAATAGCCCACGCAATAGCCGCCAATAACGCCAAAATTATTGCAAAAAATTTCCCCGTAAGATTGATATTCATCAGCACGGCTACGCCCGCTATGCTAATTGCAATTCCAAAAATTTTTTTCTTTGTAAGCGGCTCGTTTAGGAAGAAATACGCCAAAATTGTTACCCAGACCGGCATTGTATAATTTAAAACCGAAACTAAGCCCGCGTCCAGAAATTTGAAACAGTACTGCACGATTGACGCGCCTATGGCTATTTGAAAAAATCCCGTCAAAAATATCCAGAGCCAAAATTTTTTCGGCGGCAACGGTAATTTTTTCAAGTACACAAAAAATAAAAGTATCGCCGCGCCGAGTGAAAATCTGTACGTTACAAAAATTTCCGGAGAAAAAAATTGATTAGCCGTTTTCATTACTACAAAATTAAATCCCCAAATTAAACACAGCAAAAATAACAATCTGAACATTAAACCACTTCCTAAAAATTTTATAAAAAAAGACTAGGAAAAAATCCCCTAGTCTTTAGTCTTTATTCCCTAGCCCTTATAAACCGGCTTGCTCGCGCAGAATATCAACTTTGTCAAGTTTTTCCCAGCTGAAACTTTCGCGCCCAAAATGTCCGTAAGCTGAAGTTTCTTTGTAAATCGGACGACGCAAATTTAACATTTTAATAATTCCGGCGGGACGTAAATCAAAATTATCCTGTACAAGTTTTGAAATTAATTTTTCGTCAACCTTAGCCGTGCCAAAAGTATCAACATTAACAGAAATTGGACGCGCCACGCCTATTGCGTAAGAAAGTTGAATTTCGCACTTGTCAGCTAATCCTGCGGCAACAATATTTTTTGCAACGTACCGCGCCGCATAAGTTGCGCTCCTGTCAACTTTTGTCGGGTCTTTGCCGCTGAACGCGCCGCCGCCGTGCCTTGCATAGCCGCCGTAAGTATCGACAATAATTTTTCTGCCGGTTAAGCCGCTGTCGCCTTGCGGTCCGCCAATTACAAATTTTCCTGTTGGATTGACAAAATATTTTGTTTCAGCAGTCAACAATTCGGCGGGAACAATCGGCTTGACGACGTATTCAATCATATCTTTTTTAATTTGTTCAAGAGTAACTTCGGGGTTATGTTGAGTAGAAATAACGATTGTATCAACTGCAACGGGTTTACCATTTTCATAAATTACCGTTACTTGAGTTTTGCCGTCCGGTCTTAAATAGTTTACTTCGCCCGTAACTTTTCTAATTTCAGCCAATCTGTAAGCTAATTTGTGCGCCAAAGAAATTGGGAGCGGCATATATTCCGGCGTTTCGTTGCAAGCATAGCCAAACATCATACCTTGATCTCCCGCGCCTGTTTCGTTTGAATCGTCAAACGCGCTGTCAACGCCCTGTGCAATATCCGGCGATTGTTCGTCAAGTGAAATTAACACGCCGACTGTATCAGCGTCAAAACCGTAAGCCGAATTTGTGTAGCCAATTTCGCGTACAGCCTCACGAATAATTTTTGAAATATCAACATAGCAATTAGTTGAAATTTCGCCTACAACGTGAACTTGTCCGGTAGTTACAACAGTTTCACAAGCTACGCGCCCCATTGGATCACGTTCCAAAATTGCGTCCAAAATGCTGTCCGAAATTCTGTCTGCAACTTTGTCGGGGTGTCCTTCAGTTACTGATTCTGAAGTAAATAAAGTTCTTGCCATTTAAAATCACTCCTTTAGATTTTTGAAAGTTATCATATTTAATTAAAACTGTCAAATTTTTTCTTGCAATTTTTCAAAGTCTGTTGTAATATCTGTATTAGAAATTTTTAGGTTTTTTGAAAATTGGAAAGTGATTTTGAGGTACGGCAGAACGCCATTTTGTTAAAACATTTTCCAAAATTAAGAAACGGCGTAATGACGCGGAGGAGTGGTAGTTTTCTGAAAGTTTTATGACAAATTTTTAAAGATTTTTTTGGAACTGTCAGCAGATTTGGAAACATTTTCCAAAAGCCTGTTTTGAGGCGCATGATGACGCGCTCAAAAAGGTCTGCTATTGCGCAAAGTTCATACCGCTTGCGGTTTTGAAACTGCCCCTTTTACAGATACACCAATTTTTCCACACATTTTTATTGCGCAAAGTTCATACCGCTTGCGGTTTTGAAACTTATTAATGGCAGCTTCC
>CALGGV010000281.1 GCA_937915725.1 uncultured Selenomonadales bacterium | reverse complement strand
GCAAAAAGAAACGCCTAGCAAAGAAAAACATTCGCCCGCCTGCGTTTTTCGCGTCGAAGTAGGTATAAGTTGAAAGGTAACAGCCGCGTTTTCTCACGTTATCGCAATTTGTAGGTTACAAGCAAAAACGGAGTGCGGCGGGCGTCATTTGCGCCTTCTAATCTTTCATTTTTAAACGTACTCTAGGGATTAAGGACTATGAAAAAAATAAATTTTCTTGACAGAAATTTTTGTATATGTTAGACTTTGCGGCGTTAAAGCAGAAGTCATACTTCTCACCCGCAAACCTTGATTGAGTTAGCGTGGTTACGGCTGAAAGTCGTATTGTCTTTGTACAAGAGAAGGTGGCTTTGTTGCCGCCTTTAATTTTTTTTATGAGTGCCGCAGGAGGTGTACTTACAATTAGCAGGGACAGTTTGAGAATCAATGAGGAAATTCGCATTCGTGAAGTTAGGGTAACAGATGCAAACGGCGAACAGTTGGGGATAATGTTGACGCGGGACGCCTTACGCCTTGCCGAAGAACAACATTTGGATTTGGTTGAAGTTGCGCCCAAAGCTCGCCCGCCCGTTTGCCGCATTATGGATTTCGGTAAATATCGCTACGAACAACAAAAACGCGACAAAGAGGCGCGCAAAAAACAAAAAGTTATCACGATTAAGGAAGTCAAACTCAGACCAAATATCGAGCAACACGATTTTGAAGTTAAACTTAAAAATGCTCAACGTTTTATCGAAGAAGGCAACAAAGTCAAGGTTACTGTTATGTTTCGCGGGCGTGAACTTTCACACCCCGAAATTGGCAACGCAGTACTTGACAGAATTTCAAAGGCACTTGAGGAAAGTGTGACCGTTGAACGTAATGCTAAGCTCGAAGGAAAGAATATGACTATGATTCTCTCTCCTAAGGCGCAGAATGCAAAGAAGAATAAAAAAGGAGGGGTTGCAGATGCCCAAAATCAAGACTCACAGAGCGACAGCTAAACGTTTCACCGCAACCGGTAGCGGCGAATTTAAACGCAATAAAGCCTATAAAAGCCATATCTTAGAAAAAAAATCCCGTAAACGCAAGAGAAATCTCCGTAAAGCTACGCTTGCCTCAGCGGCTGACCGCAAAAACGTTAAAAAAATGCTCCCTTACGCTTAATTAGGGATTAGGTTTTAGGTGTTAGGGATAATTTGGAAGGAGATTTTTTATGCCAAGAGTTAAAACAGGCGTAACTGCACATGCACGCCATAAAAAAATTCTTAAGCTTGCGAAAGGTTATCGCGGCGCAAGAAGTAAACAATTCAAAAAAGCTAATGAAACCGTAATGAAAGCCGGCTATTATGCTTATCGTGATCGCAGAGTCAAAAAGCGTGAATTCCGTCGCCTTTGGATTGCGCGTATCAATGCTGCAGCGCGTATGAATGGAATTTCTTACAGTAAATTAATTTGCGGGCTCACAAAAGCCGGCGTTGCTATAGATCGTAAAATGATGGCGGAATTGGCTGTTTCTGACGCCGCCGCTTTTTCAAAACTCGTTGATATTGCCAAAGAAAATATTTAATAAATTTTTAAGACTGTCGAAATATTCTTTGACAGTCTTTTTTAATTCCTAAATTGGAGGTGGAAATTTTGAAAGATACTGAAAATACAATCGATATGGAATATGACGAAAAATACAAAAGGTACAACGTCGGAAAGTACAAGGATAAATATTCAGAGCAGGGACTTTTTGATAAAATTTCCGGCAGTGTAAAAAAAGCAGGGCTCGGTTTAATTTACAAGGCGTTACAACTTTTTTATGTGGCGCAAAATCCAAAAGTTCCAATGAAAATTCGTGCGGCAGTTATTGCGCCTTTGGGTTATTTTATTTCGCCGGTTGATTTAATTCCGGATATAATGCCGGTTGTTGGATTTTCGGACGATGCCGCAATTATTGCAGGGGCTATAATGATTGCACAATTTTATATTAATGATGACATTCGAGAAAAAGCCAAAAATACAATCAGAAAATTATTTGGCGATTCTGCAGTTGCTGAATTGCAATAAAAAAGACAGGCGGAGGATTAAACCTTCACCCGTCTTTTTTTTATTTTAAATTTTAATAGCGATGTCTGCCTCTGCCGCTATTGTCATTATTGTAATAATCGTCGTCATCATACCTTGAACCGCGGCGGTTGTTGTAATAATCGTCGTCGTCATACCTTGAACCGCGGCGGTTATTGTAATAATCGTCGTCATCATCATATCTGGAGCGGCGTTTATTATCTTCGTATGAAGGGTCGCGGCTATTTTTGTTAGTCAGTCGAATTTGCACAGCCTCTATTCTTCTACTTTGCCCAACAGTTCCTGCAATATCGCCGTTTTTAACCCAATCCATCCAGCCGAGTTTTTCGACATGTACTCTGTAATAAACGTCGTACTTATTGGCGTAATCGCCGGTTAATTGGATTCTGAGAGCCTCCATACGCCGACTTTGTTGCATAGTTCCGGCAGTTTGTCCACTGCTTACCCAGTCTTGCCAGCCTTCTTTTTCGACGTGTGCGCGGTATCTGATATTTTTGGCGTTTATTTTGATAGCCTCAAGGCGTCTATTTTGCCCGGTTGTACCTGCAACATCGCCATCTGAAACTTCACGCATCCAGCCGTAATCTTGAACGTATGCACGATAAGATATACTTGGCGCGGCGGCAACGATTGAAAATTGAGTAATAGCAAAAAAAGTTACAAGAAATGCAAGAAAAATTTTTCGCATATCAATCAGCCTCCTTAAAATTATTTCTAAATTGTTTTATTTTTTCTTGAGCATCATTAAATATAAATTGAGATTCATCAATAAAACCCGCATGAAAAGCTCTGTGGCAGTTAGAACAAAGTAATATGCATTTTTCTAATTCTTTTTTCAGTCGCTCCCAGCTCCAGCCCAAATGAGACCTAAATTTTTCATCTTTAACACCGGGATTAATATGGTGAATATCTAAAGCACACAAATATTTATCATAACCGCAACAAGAACATTTGCCTCCAAGATAAAGAACAGCTTGAAATTTGTTTTTCTTATCCACTCTTTTATTGTGACGAGTTCTACATTTTTTGTAAATGAAAGATTTGAATGTGCACATGACGCCCGCCGCACTTCGTTTTTGCTTGGGACTTTAAATTGCGGTAACGTGAGAAAACGCGGTCGGAACTTTAAATTACTTTTTGTTTGACGCGAAAAACACAGGCGGGCGTCGATTCTTTCTTTGCTAGGCGTTTCTTTCTTCTAAAGAAAGAAATGCCGACTTGTTAAAAAAGAAAAATTTGTAAATACGTTCTAGGTTTACCATCTATAACGACGATAAAAGGAAATTCTTTTCCGCAAAGTTGACATTTTTTCAATTATAAAACATTCCTATGCAAAAAAAATGGTCGGAGTTGTGAGATTCGAACTCACGACCTTCTGATCCCAAATCAGACGCGCTACCTGCCTGCGCCAAACCCCGAACTATATGTTTATTATAGCACAAGATTTTTTTTTGGCAAGGTTAAAAAAATTTTTAATCTGATTCTAATTTTGGCAAAAAAAAAGCCCGCAGTTGCGAGCGAAAAAATATTTTTTCTAAGTGAATTATACGAAACTGTAATAATCGACAGATTTAAATTCAACAGTTTGACCTTCCGGTGCAACGAAAACAATATCATCGGATTCAGTGCGCGGATAAACACGGGTTGTCATTGCGTATTCACCGTCATTAATGAAAAGTTCGATTGAGGAGCGGTCGAGGTAGAAACGCCATTCCATATTTTCGCAAGGATCCATTACAAATTGACGAATACCGCCGTCACCTTCGCCTGCTTGGTCGCGGTTGAGTGTAACAAGTCTTTCATTCGGTTCATAGCTGAAAACAGTTTTTTCAACTTTTTCGCCTTCGCCGACGCGCAATTCAATACTGAATGCTTGTTTAGTGTCAACGTTGACGATAAGTTCACCGACGCTGCCTTTTACGCCGTCAAGTTTTGTAGGTTTATCGACTTTAACATTTTCATAGCTGAAACGTTCTTTACGCAAGCCTTTAAGTTCATCAGGCGGGGAGGTTAAAACTTTGCCGTCTTCACGCATTTTGAGTTCACGCGGAATAGTCAGCAGATTTGCCCAGCCGTCCGGTTGTTCGCAGAAACGACTTTGCCACGCAGCAAGCCACGCAATAATAAAGTAACGCCCGTTGCGGTAATCTTTCATCATTGTGGTTGCATAGAAGTCAAAGCCATAATCGAAGGTGTAGAAATCGCCGTGAGTGAAAACGCCTTGATCATAATCGAGAGTTCCGACCATGTAGCCTGCTTGGTGGATATTATGGAAAAGGTAACCTTGCGGCGGGACGTGTTGCGGAGAAATAATCATTACGTATTTATCGCCGAAATGTGCAAAGCCCGGGCATTCCCACATGGTACCTTCAGAATAATCCGGTTTTGAAATTGCAACGACTGATTTATAAGTCCAGTCAAAGAAATTATCAGATTCAAACAGTACAATTTGCGTACGAGAGCGGTCGCGGATTCTGTTACCAATGACGCAATAATATTTACCTTTGTGATCCCAAATTTTAGGATCTCTGAAGTCAATATTTGCAATAACCAAATGATCATTCGGAATATCAATTACAGGATTTTTTTCGTACTTTGTGAAGTGAATGCCGTCTTCAGAATAAACATAGCATTGACGCTCGGTAACGTTGCCACCGCCGGAACTGCCGGAAGGATTATAATCTGAAGGATTAGCGGAAGAATTAACGCCGCCTGGACCATTGAAACGTTGACTGGTGTACATGAGCCAAAGTTTGCCTTCAAATTCATAGCCGCAACCGCTAAAGCAGCCGTCCCAATCGTACCATTCGTGCCCTTCAGAAAGTGCGCCGGGCGTAATTGCAATAGGTTGATGTTCCCAATGGCAGAAATCTTTACTTGTGGAATGTCCCCAATGCATGGGACCCCAATCTGTGGAATAGGGATGATACTGATAGAAAATGTGATATTCGCCGTTGTACCAACAAAAACCGTTAGGATCATTTAACCAGCCATAAGGCGGCGCGACGTGATAAAAAGGATACCACTTTGTTTTTTGTGCTGATTCGAGGGGGTCAAGAAGTGCCATTTTCATACCTCCAATTACTAATAAATTTCTATAATTTTAAAGCTACACAGGAAAAAAATCAAGTACAAATTTTCAGATTATTTAATTTTTCTCTAATACAGCCTTTCGTTTTTTAGAAAAACTCTTAAAATTACATAGGTAAAATTAATTCTATAGGGAAAAGTATCAAGAAACAAACAAAGACGGCTTGTCGTGGATATTTTAGCCCGTTTTGGCGGTTTTAAAATTAAGCCGCAAAATTTCTTTTTCTGCCTCGTCAAGCGTAATAATTTCTGTTGAAACGGGAAAACCTGCGCGACGAAATTCTTGCATAACTTGAGTAATCGGCGGCGGTAATAATCCTGCCCGTTCCAAAATTTCAGCTTGCCCAAAAAGTTTGCGCGGCGTTCCCTCAAATAAAATTTTTCCTTGCGCCAAAACTATTACTCTATTTGCAAGCGCGGCTATATCTTCCATTGCGTGTGAAACAAAAATTATCGTAACGCCTGAGCGATGGAGTTTTTTTATTTCGGACAAAAGATTTTTTTTCGCCTTTGGGTCTAAGCCCGCTGTTGGCTCGTCCAAAATTAAATATTTCGGTTTAAGTGCCAAAATTCCGGCTATTGCAACGCGCCTTTTTTGCCCGCCGGAAAGTTCAAACGGCGATACATTTTTTAAATTTGCGTCAAGGTCAACAAATTTCATTGCCTCATCAACACGGGCTGAAATTTCACTTTCACTTAATCCAAAATTGCGCGGTCCAAACGCTATATCTTTTTCCACAGTTTCTTCAAAAAGTTGATATTCAGGATATTGAAAAACAATCCCCACTTTTTGGCGCGCAGATTTATTTTTGACTGATTCGCCGTCAATTTCTACCGCGCCAATTTCTAAATCGATAAGCCCTGCGATAATTTGAATTAGCGTAGATTTTCCGGAGCCGGTATGCCCTGCTATTGCCAAAAAATCGCCTTCCTTGACGCTAAAAGAAATTTCCTGCAATGCAGTTTTTTCAAACGGCGTTTTTTTCATATAGGTATAACTTACATTTTTTATTTCAATCATTTTTAAGCCTCGCACTTTGCGCCAAAATTTTTTCAACGGATTTTTTCAGCGTACAATTTTTCATTACAGAATTATAACCGGCAAGCGCAATTTTTTCCCTTAAATCGTCATTGGCAAGGTAGAAAGAAATTTTTTCAAGTAAATCTTCCATGCTGTCAAAAGTTGCTAAATCTGTTTCAAGATTCATCAAGCCCTGCGAATTTTGCCCGCTATTCATCAACTGAAAACTTTTTGTCGCGCAGATTTCAAAAGTGCGCGGGCTTAAACTTTTGTGTTGTACGGTATTCATATTCAGACAAATTTTACTGCGCCTGTACAAATTCGCCGCCTCATTGGGATTAAAATAACGATTATCCAAAAATTTTGCAAGCGCGGAATTTTTAAAATCGAAAAGATATTTTTTCCAAAAATGTTTTGTATCGTAAAAAAGCCCGCCAATTTTTACCGCCCAATTTTCTTGAATCGCCCGCGTGCAAATTTTTTCCAAAATGTTAATCCTAGATTTTGATGCCGTGCCAATGAAAGAAATATCAATATCCCGCGCCAAATTTTCATTCGGCGAAAAAATTTTTTCGTCCGCGCCGAGTGGCAAATACTGCGCGTCAATTTGATATTTTTCACGCAAATATTTTATATCGTCATATTCAAAACAAAAAACTTTGTCCGCACAATTTACAAAATTTTGAAGGCGCGGATAAGTTTTTACCGTGTCCCACAACCATAAAAATATTTTGTACTGCGCCAAATGTTTTTGAATCGTTACGGGAATATTTGTGCCGTTCAAAACCAAAATAAAATCCGGCTTAAAATTTTCACAGAAATTTTCAAGTTCAGCCGTCAAATTTTTATTGTAATTTCGCTCAAAATTTTTTATCCCAAATTTAGTAATTCGGCGTTCAAAGTAGGAGCAATTATCGTAAAAATCCGGCAAAGTCAAAAATTTCATATCGCCTTCAGAACAAAAATCTTTCAAAGTTTCGTAAATTGATTTTGCAATGGCGGCAACGTGCGGCTGACTGGGAGCGGTAATTATAAAGCGCAAATTTAACACCTCAAAATTATTTTAGCATTTTTATTGAAAAAAATCCGCCTTCAATGTAAAATTTTTACAAAAACGAATGGAGAAATTTTTATGAAGTACAAAATTTTGGCGTTGGATATGGACGGTACGCTTTTAAATTCGCAAAAAAAAATCAGCCCAAAAACTGCGGCGGCAATTTCTGAACTTTCAAAGCGCGACGTTATTGTTGCAGTATCGACGGGGCGCGGCGTTGCCGAACTTCAAGACTACAAAGACGAATTAAAATTTATGCATTACGGCGTTACCTCAAGCGGCGGCGCAGTCTACGATTTTTTCAAAAAAAAGCCTGTCAAAGTTCATCCTATTCAAACAGATATTGCCTTTGAAATTATCGACGCGGGAATTTCTGAACATGCAATGATTCACATTTTGGGCTTAACAAGTTCAGTAATGAGGGACGAAGATATTAAAAACGCGGCTGATTTTCAAATGTCAATTTACGCGCCAATGTACGATAGAATTTGCACACGCTGTAACGATTTTAAAAATTATGTTAGCGAAAATCCCGGCGAAATTATTAAAATTAATTTGTACCACCGCTCGCCGGACTCCAGACAAAGAAATTTTGAACGGCTGAAACATTTGGATTTAACTTTTGCATTTGCAGAAACAACCGCGCTTGAAATGTCCCCTAAAGGCGTTTCAAAGGCGTCCGGCTTAATTGAACTTTGCGACTTTTTGAAAATTGATATTGCTGAAACTGTGGCAGTTGGAGACGCGCCTAACGATATTGAAGTTTTAAAAACTGCAGGAATTGCCGCAGTTATGGGCAATGCTACCGCCGAAATAAAAAAACTCGCCGATTTTGTAACCGACGATAACGACCATGACGGAATTGTGAAAGTTATTGAAAAATATTTTTAGAATCAGCAACCAATGCATCAACGATTTTTTGTGCGGCTTTATCCATTGCCTTTGCGTAGAAATTATTATTTAATTTTCTGTTGCCGATTGAAACAACGCCCAAATTCAAATTAACTTGATCATGGACGCCGACAACTCGTTGACTCCAAACAACTTCGCCCGTTTCAGCTTTTATAACGCGCAAATCGCACTGTACGCCGACGCCAATTTTTCCAACGTCAATCCCGCTTAAAATATCGCCGACCATTCCTAAAGGTATTGAAGTGTTTGCAAGTCCGGAAAGTGTATTTAACGCGCCGGAAATTTTTTCAAAATCTTCATTCCACCAATTACCCGTCCCCAAATTTATAATCGTACCTTGAATAAGATAATCCGCGCCGTGTTCTTTTCCAATAGCTGAAGTAATTTCGGGGTCTATAATTTGTCCAACTTGCGCAGTTGCTATTGACTGCGCTCTTTTTTCGTCAAATCCTACGCCTTCAAAAAGCGGCGTCAAATTTATTTTTCCTGTGGAATTTTGAACTGCATCTTCCAAAGATTTTAAGTCGCGCAGTTTTTCATTATACAATTTAATTTCCATATCCTCGTCAATGGGGTCTGTTTCCATAAGCCGAAATTTTTTGCTGGCAATTAATTTTTCCATAACTAAATCTGAAAGTGATTCTGCAGATTCTATTAAATCAAAGCGCGTATCGTCTGTAAATTTCATCAAAACGCAAGAAGGATTTTCAGCCGCATTGACGCTTGAACTTATCGAAAAAATTATTATCAACATTAAAAAAATTTTTTTCACAACGCCACCTTCTTCCAATAAAAAAATCCTTAGTCCTTAGTCCTTAATCCTTAATCCTTAATCCTTAGTCCTTAACCCTTAGTCCTTAAATTTTAGCGTTTTGTAACGTCTTGCAGACCGGCAGGCAAGCGCAATAAATTTTCAGTTGGTAAATTTGTAAACTCTAAAATTTTAACAATGCATTTACTGCCCAAAACTTCGCCGTTTTTATCTATGCCGTATGATGCAAAAGAAATTTTAACGAGTTTATCGCCTTCAAAATAATATCGAATAGCACTTAATTTATTTTCTTCCTGCAATAAAAAATCTTCAAAAGTCAAGCCGCCGTCCAAATTTCCGGAATTTATAAATTTGTAGTCTGAAATTAGCGCGTTCATCATTTCGGTAAAATTTTTATCGCCAAAACTTTTACCCGTCATTAATTCTGAAAGATAATTTCTGCTGTTAGCCTCAACTTTACCTTTTTTTGTGCCGAAATATTCAGTTACGCCTTTTTTATTTTTGTAATGAGTAAAAATAAAATTTTCGCCGCCGCGCATTAATCGACACTGATAAAAATCTTTGTAGCCAATTTCTTCATACTTGTTATCGCCATTTTCAGTAATAATCCCGCTTAAAGGGCGATTAACAAAAAAATCATTCGTTTCAACAAGCAAGCCGCTTTTCCCATAAAGTTCAGCAACATCTTTGTTTGTAACGCGGGGCGCGGGCGTCAAATTATCATAGCGAATAGTATAACAGCGATTCAAAATCATTTCTCTGTAGGCGTCAATTTTTGCCGCGTCAACTGTCGAACTTGAAATTAAAATTGTCAACAGCAGTAAAAAAATTTTTTTCATTTTGACGCCTCCTCATGAATCTTGAATTTCAGAAAGTTTGCCCAAAAGTACGGGATTTTCTAAAAGGTCGTTCATATCGCCAATTCCTGCCGCGTAAATTTTGGCGTTTTTATCTAAAATAATTGCGTCTTTTGGAATTTCGCGCAGGATTTTTTTTACAGTCAATTTGTTAATTCCGTACTCTTTGCCGTTCGCAAAAATCGCAGATTGAACAAGTGCAAGCTCGCCTTTTGAATCGTAGCACATATCAAAAATAATCGTAGCCTCTTTTTCGCCTTTAGAATTTTTAACTTCAGATTCATAGCGGTCGCAGGTGTACTCTTTGTTGTCGATAATTTTTTTCAGCGTGTTGGCAAAAACTGGCGCGGCAACTCCGGGCGCAACTTTATGAAATTTTCCATTCCAATTAAAAACCGCCAGTTCGTCAGGGAGTGAAAGTTCTTTGTCGATAACGCTCCAGCCTTCATTGGGATTTAAATTTATATTTTCAAGTTGATCAGTGCGTATCATTAGCGCAGATTCTTTTTCGCTGAATTTGTAATATTTGCCTTTGTAGTACATAAAGTCCGGATATTTTGAAAAG
The DNA here is from genome assembly GCA_937915725.1 of uncultured Selenomonadales bacterium. GTDB lineage: Bacteria > Bacillota > Negativicutes > Selenomonadales > Selenomonadaceae > Quinella. The sequence goes on along the minus strand of CALGGV010000281.1, from coordinate 369 downwards.
CCGCCTTCAAAAAGTTTAGCTATTGGATTTAAAACATCTACAAGATTTTGATTTTTGCTGTTTAGGGCGATTCTTGACATTCGCCGCCCGTCTTCTTCGACGATAATTTTTTTTACATAAGCATCATCGTATTCAACGTAAAATTTTTCTGAAGATAAAATTTCTCGGTATTCTTGCGCCTTTGGTTGTTCAGCTGAAACATTTGACATTGATAAAAAAATTCCCAGCGCAATTACTAAAAATTTTTTCATAACTTGCACCCCCTTTTTAGGTGTTAGGGATTAGGTTTTAGGAGTTGTTTAAAAATTTTTTATATTTAACAAGTCGGCATTTCTTTTTGGCGCAAAAAGAAACGCCTAGCAAAGAAAA
>CALGGV010000280.1 GCA_937915725.1 uncultured Selenomonadales bacterium | reverse complement strand
TAAAATTAACCGGCGCAAATACCAAAAAAGTTTCGTTTACAGTTCCGAATGATGCAAAATCCGGCGATACAATTCATATTATTTTGGAAGTTCAGGATAACGGCGCGCACAATCTGAAAAGTTATCAGCGCGTCATTGTTACTGTTAAATAAATTTTTGAAAGGTATAATTTAGTTATCAGTTACAGCAGGGAACTTTTGCCGAATGAAAAACTTGACACTGTAAAATTAACCGGCGCAAATACCAAAAAAGTTTCGTTTACAGTTCCGAATGATGCAAAATCCGGCGATACAATTCATATTATTTTGGAAGTTCAGGATAACGGCGCGCACAATCTGAAAAGTTATCAGCGCGTCATTGTTACTGTTAAATAAATTTTTGAAAGGTATAATTTAGTTATCAGTTACAGCAGGGAACTTTTGCCGAATGAAAAACTTGACACTGTAAAATTAACCGGCGCAAATACCAAAAAAGTTTCATTTACAGTTCCGAATGATGCAAAGTCCGGCGATACAATTCACATTATTTTGGAAGTGCAGGATAACGGCGCGCACAATCTGAAAAGTTATCAGCGCGTTATAGTTGTAGTGCAGTAGTGAGATAGTGGGATAGTTTTTACTATCACACCACACACTATCACACTACCCCACTAAAAAAGGAGTGGTTGCAATGTTCAAATTTTTTTTAGGTTCAATATTTACACTAATGATTTTGGCAGGTTTAACTTTAGGTTCTGAAAATTTGGCACAATCACGCACGCCAAAACCTACGCCTCAAGTTGAAATTGAAAAACCGGATTCACAAATTGAAAAAAATATTTTGCCAACTCATAAGCATACGGCAGATTGTGACAAAACAACTGCCGAGCCTGTGCAAATTATTTGTATTCTTGACCGCTCCGGCTCCATGCGCAGCCTTGCTGAAGATACTATCGGCGGCTACAATTCTTTTTTGGAAAAACAAAGACAAACGCCCGGCGAAGTTGAAGTTACAACCGTACTTTTTGACGACCAATACGAAAAAATTGCGGATACAGTCAATTTGAACGAAATACCGGAATTAACTTCAGCCGAATACTACGCACGCGGTACAACGGCTTTACTTGACGCGGTAGGGCGTACAATTATGGATATTGCGGGCAAAATGGAAAAAGAAAAAATTTGTCCGGAAAAAAGGTGCGTTTTATTTTTAATTATGACGGACGGGCTTGAAAATGCCAGCGTTGAATATAATAAAGCCGCCGTAAAATCTATGATTGAATCAACTACCGAAAATTACAAGTGGAATTACATTTTTATGGGCGCAAATATGGATTCAGTGTCAGAGGCTGGCTCCTTAGGAATTAGCGGGCGTCATGCGGTAAATTTTGCGGCAAGTTCAGAAGGTGTTAGAAAAACTTTTGAGGATATGGACGCAGCCGCCAGCGAAGTTAGGGAAAGTGGAA
>CALGGV010000279.1 GCA_937915725.1 uncultured Selenomonadales bacterium | reverse complement strand
TTGAAAGTTGGAATAATCAGCTTAGGTTGCGCAAAAAATCTTGTCGATACTGAAGTAATGCTGGGGATTATGCAAAAACACGGCTTGACAATTACGCCTAATCCTGCAGATGCTGAAGTTTTGATTGTAAATACTTGCGCGTTTATAACTTCAGCTAAGGAAGAATCAATTACCACGATTTTAAATCTTGCCGATTACAAAGAAAACGGGAATTGCCGCGCCTTAATCGTTGCAGGTTGTTTAGGGCAAAGATACAGACAGGAACTTTTGGACGAAATGCCGGAAGTTGATGCAATAGTTGGAACTACCGCTTGGAACAAAATTATTGAAGTTATCGAAGAAACTTTGAAAGGTAACCGCGTCATTTTAATTGGCGAAGAAAAAATTATTTACAGCGCAAAAACTCCGCGTATTCTTACCACGCCAAATTATACTGCTTACGTTAAAATTGCTGAAGGTTGCGATCATCGCTGTGCTTTTTGTGCTATTCCTTTAATTCGCGGGCGGCAAGTTTCACGCCCTATCGAAGATATTAAAGCTGAAGTTGAAAGACTTGCTGAAAACGGCGTCAAAGAAATTAACCTTATCGCACAGGATTCCACAAATTACGGGCGGGATTTATACGGCGAAGTTAAACTTTGTGATTTATTGCGGGAACTTGTCAAAGTCAAAAAAATTCACTGGATTAGAATTTTGTATTCTTATCCGCAAAGTTTTACAGATGAATTGATTGATTTAATTGCAAGCGAGCCGAAAATTTGCAACTATGTTGATTTACCTTTACAACACGCCGCAGACACAGTTTTAAAACGTATGCACAGACCGGATACCCGCGCCTCTATCGAAAATCTTTTAAAGAAACTGCGCGAAAAAATTCCCGGCGTTTCAATTCGTTCAACTTTTATTGTAGGTTATCCCGGCGAAACTGAAAGTGAATTTGAAGAACTGAAAAATTTTTTAATTGAACAACGCCTTGATAAAGTTGGAGTTTTTGTTTATTCGCCTGAAGAAGATACGCCCGCCTTTACAATGGAAAATCAAATTTCAGAGGAAGTTGCACAGGAACGCTACCACGAATTGATGAGCATTCAAAGTTTAATTTCGCAGGAAGTCAATGAAAGTTTACGCGGCAAAGAATTTGAAGTTTTAATTGAAGGTAGAGATGCTGAAGTTGCCGAAGTTGTGGAGGGACGCTCCTACCGCGAGGCTCCCGAAGTTGACGGACAAATTTATATTGAAAATGATTGGAAAAGTAAAGCCGGCGATATTGTGCGCGTAAAAATTCTTGATGGTTTTGTTTACGATTTAGCCGCCGAAAAAATTAAGGGCTAAGGATTAAGGGTTAGGGATTAGGGATTAAGGATTAGAAGGTGTACATTATGGAAATAGAAATTGGCGCATTGCTTACAGAAAAAAAATTAACAATCGCCTGTGCAGAAAGTTGCAGCGGCGGGCTTTTAACTGACAGATTAACAAATATTTCCGGAAGTTCAGCTTACGTTAAAGGCGCGGTTGTTGCCTATGCAAACGAAATTAAAATTAATATCCTGCACGTAAATGAAGAAACTTTAAAAAATTTCGGCGCGGTAAGCAGTCAAACTGCAAAAGAAATGGCTGAAAATGTCAGAAAAATTTTAAATACTGATGTTGGAGTAAGTATCACGGGAATTGCAGGACCCACCGGCGGCACTGCTGAAAAACCTGTAGGGACTGTTTACATTGGGATTAGCGGTCCAAACGGCGATAGAGTTCAAAAATTTATATTTAAGGGAACTCGTACCGAAGTTAAAGAAAAAGCCGTTGAGGCAGCACTGGTTTTAATTCAAGTTTACCTAACGCTTGATAAAAATTTTTAATTTGGAGTTGAAAATTTTATGCATAAAATTTTTCTATTAATGACTTTTATTTTTACTTTGATGACGGCAACTGCATTCGCCGCCGAAAATGAATATTATGAATATGAAAGTCAAGTCTACGGCTTTAAAATAATTTGTCCGGTAAAGCCCATTGTTGTTGTTAATCCTTTTGAAGACCCAAAACAGCGCGGCGAACTTTTAGTTTTCGCCAATGACGGTATGAAAATTATTTTCGGCTATCAAATTATGCTTGACGCCTTCGATACTAATAAAGTTCCGGACTTTAACAAAGACAAGAAAAAAATTATCGATGCTTACATTGAAAAGCAAAAAGAAGATAACGCCTATGAATTCGTCGGACTTGAAACAGTTTCCAAAAATAGCAAAGGTGTAGAAAATAAAGGTATTGTTTTAATCACCGCAAAAGAAATTGAACAGAAAGACGAAAACGGCGAAGTTGTAGGTACACTCATTGCTGATGAACAAACGGCTTTTACTTATTTTCGCAGTAGAAGTGGGCGTTGCATTTCAATTCAACTCATAACTTCAGATTTTAACGAAGATAATTTAATTGACTACAGAAAATCCGTTGCAACTTACCGCGACGCTACAGATCTTTCAATGCCGCCGGAATCTGAAGATACTCAATCTAAGAAAAAGAAAAAATAATCACGCAGAAAAATTTTTTTGCAAATTGCGATATTCTTTAGGCGTGCAACCTTTCAATTTAAAAAAAATTGCCGCAAAATAACTCGGCGAACTAAAACCGCAATTAAACGCAATTTCGGTAATACTCAACTTTGAATCGTTGATAAATTTCGTGGCAATTTGAATCCTGTAACTATTCAAAAAATCAATCGGAGTCTTGCCTAGATATTCTTTGAACATTTTGCAACAGACACTTTTGCAAACATTTCCGGCTTTGGCTATTTCGTCAAGGCTGATTTTTTTTTGGTAATTTTGATAGATAAAATTTACCATTCGTTTTTGAATTTCAATACCGCTGTTAATATTTTGGTAAGAAATTAGCGGCTCCCTGTTCAAAAATTTAAACCATTGCGACCAAAAATTTAACGCACAACTTAAAAATTCAAATTCGTAACCTGCAACCTGCGGAATTTCCAAAAATTTATCAATCGCCGCCAAAACTGCGTGATTCTCATCTTTGCTACGTTGAAAAAATTTTTCTGTGATATATGGAGGTTGCAATATTGGCAAAATATATTTTTCAACAATAAATTTATTGCCGGTCAAAATTTGCGGCTGAAACAAAACGCACAAATATTCGCCGTCCGTACCGTCCGCAGAATATGGATAGTGCATTTGTTGAGAATTTATAACCAATGCATCGCCCGCGCGCAGGAGAAATTTTTTGCCGTTCACGTCATATGAAACTTTTCCTTGCAACGCCAAAACAATTTCAAAATCGTCATGCCAATGCCCCAACGCCTTCATATTTGAAAAATTTGACAGCTGCCCGCGTGAAATATACAACGGCAAATTTAAATTTTCGTAGTTGATAATTTCTGAAAAATCTTCCATAACGCTCAAATTCATATCGAACGCCCCTAAAAAAAATTTTTGCTGATTTGTAAAAAATATTTACAGAATTTTTTCTGCCGCAATGATACAATATCAGAAATTATAAAACAAGGAAGGAAAATTTTTTTATGAAAATTGAACACGCCGCAATTTATTTTAATGACTTGGAAGGCGCACGGAATTTTTTTATAAAATATTTTGGCGCAAAATCCAACGAACTTTATCACAACCCGCGCACAAATTTTAAATCATACTTTTTAAGTTTTGACGACGGCGCACGCTTGGAAATTATGAACAAACCGGAAATGGATGACGCTCCAAAAACTTTGAATCGTACCGGCTTTATACATTTGGCGTTCAGCGTCGGCAGTAAGGAAAAAGTTGACGCCTTGACTTTGCAACTCAAAAATGACGGCTACGAAGTTATCAGCGGACCGCGCACAACCGGCGATGGCTATTACGAAAGTTGCGTTGTTGCCTTTGAAAATAATCAAATTGAAATTACTATTTAGGGGGAAATTTTTATGTCAAAAGTTATTTTTATCGACGTGGACGGCACGCTTTTAACCTATGAAAATATTTTGCCGCCGTCAGCAACTGAGGCAATTCGTACCGCGCGCAAAAACGGGCACAAAGTTTACATTTGCACGGGGCGCAGCCGCGCTGAAGTTTACGATTATATTTGGGATATTGGGCTTGATGGAATGATTGGCGGAAACGGCTCTTACGTTGAATCAGACGGCAAAGTAATTATGCATCAAGTTATTTCTGCTGAAGATGCCAAACATATTGTTGACTGGTTGCACAGCCGCAAGCTTGAATTTTATCTTGAAAGTAACGCCGGACTTTTTGCAAGTGAAAATTTTGAGACGCGCGGCGAGCCTATCATTCAAGAATATTCCGCACGCAAGGGCAAAGACAATGCAAGAAGTTTAAAAATTCGTGATGTTTTTCCTGAAATGATTTTCGGCGAAAAAAATTTGTACCGTGACGATTTAAACAAAGTAAGCTTTATTTTGGAAAGTTATCAAGATTATCTGGACGCAGTGAAAGAATTTCCAAATTTGAAAGTTGGAACATGGGGCGGCGCGGGCGAAACTGCGCTTTTCGGCGATGTTGGCGTTGAAAATATCACAAAGGCGCACGCTATCGACGTTTTGTTAAAATATCTCGGCGCAGACAAAAAAGACACAATCGCTTTTGGCGATGCAAAAGTTGATATTCCAATGCTTGAGTACTGTGAAATTGGCGTGGCGGTTGCAAGCGGCGGCGAAGAAATTAAAGCTATGGCGGATATGGTAACTGACGCGGTTGCGGACGACGGACTTTACAACGCCTTCAAAAAATTAAATTTAATCTAACTTTAAAGTTTTTTTGAGAATCTTTTCATTTTTCATTGCTATAATAAAAAAAATTGCTCTGAAAATTGAAAGGATGATTAATTTGCAAAGTTCAAAATTAATTCTGCTGATATTTGCCACTACAATTTTTGCCGCAATTCCAAATTACGCGCTGGCAGATTCTGTTTCTGTTTCGGCGTCCGTTTCAGCCCAAATTAACGTAGAAATAAATTCTGAAACTACACCTAAAATAAAAAAACAAACTGAAGGGTACACCGGCGTTATCATAGATTGTCGCGGTTTAAATTTGCAGCGCGTTATGTCCCCCGTCATTAAGGACGAAAACGGCGAAATTATTTACGGCGATAAAGATTTAGACCTTGATAAAATTAATGAAATTGGAATGGCGGCTTATGCTACAAATATGAATGAAACTTCTCGCGCAGGCTCTAACCCAATTATTGTGCCCGCTATGAAATTGAGTAATTTTAACAGCAACCCTGTTTTGAGTGTCGCAGATGCAAGCAGAGTTTTAATTGCAAATGAAGATAGTGGTTTTTTGAAAAATTTGAACGTTGTTTTTTTGACAGATTAATAAATTGAATAATTTTTTAGAAATAAAAAAGCGCGGTAGCCGCCTAAGTGGTACGGAGCCGCGCTAATTTTTTGCGATTAATTTTAATAGCAACCCTGTTTTGAGTGCCTCCGACGCAAGCAGAATTTTAATTGCAAATGAAGATAGTGGCTTTTTGAAAAATTTGAACGTCGTTTTTTTGACAGATTAATAAATTGAATAATTTTTTAGAAATAAAAAAGCGCGGCAGCCGCCTAAATTTTACGGAGCCGCGCTAATTTTTTGCGGTTAATTTTTATAAAATGAACTGTGACAAGTCACGATTCTTTGCAATTTCTTTCAAGCGTTCATCAACGTAAGCCGCGTCGATACTAACTTCAGTTTTGCCTTCCTTAACCATATCCGGCGCAGAAAATGAAATTTCTTCCAAAAGTTTCTCTAACATTGTATGAAGTCTGCGTGCGCCAATATCTTCGCTTTGCTCGTTTACGTCATACGCCATTTCAGCAATTCTTTCAATCGCCTCCGGCTGAAATTCCAGCGTCAAGCCTTCAGTTTTCAAAAGTTCTTTGTACTGTTTGATAAGCGCGTTTTGCGGTTCGGTTAAAATTTTCTCAAAATCTTCCTTACGCAAAGATTTTAATTCAACACGAATTGGAAAACGCCCTTGCAATTCCGGAATTAAATCTGAAGGTTTTGCCGTATGGAACGCGCCCGCCGCTATGAATAAAATATAATCTGTTTTAACGGGACCGTATTTTGTCATAACGGTGGAGCCTTCGACGATAGGCAAAATATCACGTTGCACGCCTTCACGGCTGACGTCGGGACCGGAACTGGAGCCTTTGACTGCAACTTTGTCAATTTCATCAAGAAAAACAATCCCGCTACGTTCGGCAAGTTGCAAGGCAGTTTCTGCAACTTCTTCCATATCGATTAATTTTTCTGCCTCTTCCTGTTCAAGAATTTTTCTTGCCGCCGCAACTGTAACTTTGCGTTTGCGCGTGCGTTTTGGAACTAAGCCGCTAATCATATCTTGCAGGTTATCGCCCATACTTTCAAGACTGGAGCCGCTAAACATTCCTACCATTGGTTTTGCGTGGTCTGCAACTTCCAATTCGATAACTTGTTCTTCAAGTTTGCCCGCCTCCAAACGTTTTTTGACAAAATCGCGTCCTGCGTTGCTTGCAGGCGTTTCTTCAACATCAATGGTTTTATTATCTTCAGCATTTTCGACGCCGCCAAAAAGTTTGCTAAGTGGATTTTGTGTGCGTTTAGGTTCCGGTACAAGAATATCTAAAAGGCGTTCGTTTGCATTTTCGGTAGCTTTTTCTTTAACTTCTTCAGTGCGTTGCTTGCGTACCATACGAACTGAAATTTGCATAAGATCACGAATAATTGACTCAACGTCGCGCCCTACATAACCAACTTCAGTAAATTTTGTAGCCTCAACTTTTACGAACGGAGCTTTAACCAATTTTGCTAATCTGCGCGCAATTTCAGTTTTGCCGACGCCGGTAGAGCCTATCATCAAAATATTTTTTGGAATGACATCATCTTTAATATCGTCAGAAAGTTTACGACTGCGCCAACGATTTCTTAACGCTATTGCAACGGAGCGTTTGGCGTCATCTTGTCCTACGATATGTTTGTTAAGTTCTTCGACAATTTCACGCGGTGTTTGTTCATTTATACCGAGTTCAGCATTTTTATTTTTTTCAAGTTCAGCTTTTTTAGCCAATTAGAAAACTTCCTTTCAGTCAATTTTTAGGAATTAGGAAAAAACTGGTCCCTATTCCTTAACCCCTAGCCCTTAGTCTTTAATTAAGTTCTTCGACGATAATATTTTGATTAGTGAAAACGCAAATATCAGCCGCAATGGATAAAGATTCTTTTGCAATTTCAGCCGCCGTCAATTCAGTATGAGAAATCAAAGCGCGCCCTGCTGCAAGTGCATAAAAGCCGCCGGAACCAATAGCCGCAACGTCGCCGTCGGGCTCGATAACTTCGCCGTTGCCGGATAACATTAAAATTGTATCTTTATCTGCAACTAAAAGCAACGCCTCTAATCTGCGCAAAATTTTATCAGTGCGCCATTCTTTGGCAAGTGAAACAGCGGCGCGTTGCAAATGCCCGTGACATTCCTCAAGCTTGCCTTCAAATTTTTCAAAAAGTGTAAAAGCGTCTGCAACTGATCCGGCAAATCCTGCAATGACTTTATCGTGATAAAGGCGGCGAACTTTTTTGGCGGTTGCCTTCATGATTGTATGTTCGCCAAAAGTAACTTGTCCATCGCCGGCTATTGCAGTTTGTCCGTTGCGTTTGACGGCTACTATCGTTGTTGAATGAAATTCCATTTTGTTGCTCCTTTATAAAAAGTTTTTTTAGTTCTTAAATGTACTTTCTTTTTTCCTATTCCCTAAATTAAGCACGTCCTGTGCGGCTTTTTTTAGTTTATAAAATTTTTAAGTGCATTTAAAGCACGTTCAGCCAATTTAGATTTTCTGTCAGATTTTTTTATTTTAGTTTCAAGTGGCGGTAAAAGTCCGAAAGTTATATTCATAGGCTGAAAATTTTTTTCGTCAGCAGTTGTAATGTAATTTGCAAGTGCGCCGCAACAACTTTCAAGCGGAAAAATTATCGCGTCAAGATTTTTGGCAAGGCGCGCCGCGTTAATTCCTGCGATTAAGCCCGCCGCCGCCGATTCAACGTAACCTTCAACGCCTGTAATTTGTCCCGCAAAAAATATTTTGGGATTAGATTTTAATTGAAAAGTCGGCAATAAAACTTTTGGCGAATTTATGTAGGTGTTGCGATGCATTACGCCGTAACGAACAAATTCAGCATTTTCAAGTCCCGGTATCAGTCGAAAAACTCTTTTTTGTTCGCCCCAAAGTAAATGCGTTTGAAAACCAACTAAATTATACAACGTAGCCGCCGAATTATCCTGCCGCAACTGTAAAACAGCGTAAGGAATTTTTCCCGTGCGCGGGTCGATTAATCCTACCGGTTTTAACATTCCAAATCTTAAGGTATCTTCGCCACGTGCCGCCATTACCTCAACCGGCAAGCAACCTTCAAAAAATATTTCCTTTTCAAATTCGTGAGTTTTAGTTTTTTCGGCGTTAATTAATTCTGTGCGAAAATTTAAATATTCTTCCCGTGTCATTGGGCAATTTATGTAAGCTTTATCTTCGCCCTTATCGTAACGTGACGCAAAAAAAGCTTTTTCAAAATTTACAGATTCAGCCGTAACAATGGGAGCCGCCGCGTCATAAAAATAAAAATCTTCGCCGCCCGTAAATTTTTTTATTTCGTCAGCAAGCGCGCCGTCAGTCAAAGGTCCGCTTGCGATTATCAAAATGTCATCAGAATTTATAAAATTTTCAAGGCTTGTAATTTCTTCATTGATAATGGTTGCAACGGATTTAACTTTTTCAGTAACAGCCGCGCTGAAATTTTCCCTGTCAACTGCCAACGCGCCGCCCGCCGGAATTTTATTTTCATCGGCGGCAGAAATTATCACTGAATCAAGGCGGCGCATTTCTTCTTTCAAAACTCCAACAGCATTTGTAAGCCCCGCCGCCCTCAAAGAATTACTGCAAACTAATTCGGCAAAATTTGCGGTTTTATGAGCGGGCGTTTGTTTAAGCGGGCGCATTTCGTACAAAATAACCTCGACGCCGCGCCTTGCAATTTGCCACGCCGCCTCACTTCCGGCAAGCCCTGCGCCTATGATATTTACTTTCAAGTTTTTTTCCTCAACTTTAAAATTTTTTACTGAAAAACTTTTCCCTAATTCCTATCCCTTATTCTGCCCAGATTTAGATTTTCTTTCAGTATCGGCAAGGATTTTATTAATTGGATGGTTTTTACGAGTCGGGCAATTTTCATTTCCGCAATAAATCATTGAGGCGCGCCCTTTGAATCTGTGTACAAAAACTGTAGAGCCGCAAGTTTTGCAAGGTTTTTCTAACGGCTCATCCCACGTTTTGAAATCGCAAGTTGGATTTTCGCAGCCATAGGAATTACGCCCGCCTTTTAAAGTTCTTTTAGTCATTTGCCCGCCACATTTTGGACATTTTTGAGAAATTCTTTCAAAGTACGGTCTGATATTTTTACATTCCGGATAATTTGAACAAGCCAAAAAATTTCCGTACCTGCCGTGCTTTAAAAGCATTTTACTTCCGCACTTTTCGCAAATTTCATCAGTTTCAATAACGGGAATTTCTTGAATTTTTGCGCCTTCCGGCAAGGACGCCATTGCTTTTTCAAAATCTTTATTGAATCGTTCGCAGTAATTTTTAATGACAGAAATTTTTTCTGCCTTGCCTTCAGCGATTTTTTGAACTTCAGCGGCAAAATTATTATAAGCCGCCGCGCTGAAATCTTCATCAAAAAAGCCGTCCAACGCGCTCAAAACTTTTTCGCCTAAATCTGTAATTTTGTAGATAGAATTTTCCGCCTTGATATACTGCCTTTTTATAAGACTTAACATACCGATTGAAAAATATTCTGCCCAATCGATTTTCAATTTGTCAAGTTCAAGCATTATCGCCAAATTTGTAGCCGTGCCGTCAAGTTCAATTTTGGTTGAAAAACCTTCAGTAACTAATTTGTAAATAAATTCGTACAGTTTGAATTGATTGTCGGTGAGAAAATCTTTGACACTTTCGGGCGTGCGATTTTCTGAAGTCAAATTAATTTCGCCGGCGGGGAATTTTATCAATCCCGCGTAACCTTCATTGTCAAAATTAAATCCTTCGTAAAGTTGCGCAGAAAGCAGGCGTGTTTTTGACGCAGAAAATTTTAAATCACGCGCCGCTAATTCTTGCAAAGTTGCCGCCGTAAGTTTTTTTGAAATTTCAAAAGTACCGTCTTGTTGAATTTCAGAAATTATTTTTAAAAGCATAGCGCGGAAACGTCCAACTTTATTACCGCGCCAAATTTTGTAAGAAAAATATTCTCCGATTTTGTGACTGGCGATTTTGTCAACGAGTTGTTTTGCTTGATAGGCGTCAACAAGTTTCATATCGAGAGGGCGTGCGTTTTGAAGTGCGACTTTTACTGCGCTTTTTGTAAATTCGTCACAAATAACGCGGCAACGGGATTCTTCATTAATTCCAAAAAGTTCGCAGTATTGATTAGCCAAAAATTCGCCTTCAGCATTTTGATTTGTTGCAATTAAAATTCTGCCGGCGTCTAAGGTTACTTTTTTCAACTTTTGTAAAGTTGGACCTTGTCCGCGTATGGTTTTATAATCTGCGGCGTAATTATTTTCTTCATCAATCGCCAAACGGCTTTTTGGCATCGCTTTAAGAAATCCTTCAGTAGATAAAACTGAATACGAATTGCCGCACAGTTTTTTTAAAGTTTTAGCTTTATTGGCACTTTCAACCAGTATTAAAGACTTAGCCGCCATTAAAAATTCTCCTTCGTAGATTTTTATAATTTCCTAGACAAGGGATTATATTTTGGGAAAGTTTTATTGTCAAGTTTTATTAGGCAGTAGGCA
>CALGGV010000278.1 GCA_937915725.1 uncultured Selenomonadales bacterium | reverse complement strand
CGCCCTCAAGCAAAATTTCTGAATCCTTTGTAACGCGCTTTGACATTGCGTTAATTGTGCCGACAAGTTTTGTAATATCGTCAACATCGAAACTCAATTTAATTTCTTCACGGGACTTGCCGTATTCTTCCTCAATGAATTTTTCAACTTCTTTCATAATTTCGTCGCGCAGTTCAGTTTGAATTTCATTTTCACTGACGGCGAAAAGCAACAATTTATAATCTGACAGACAATCCAACTTGATAGCTTGCTTAAAACTGATTCTGTAAAATTCATCGCCGTAAATTTCGACGTCGTTCATTGACCAAACGAATATATTTTTTTCTTTGGCGGAAGATTTAAGATTTTCGCTGTAAAGTTTCGGCGTTGCAGTCATATACATTCGGCGGCGGGAATTAATTTTTGAGTTATCGTGAACAAGTGAAAAAAGTTTAGCCTCTTTATCTTTTTGAGAATTACCGGCGGTACGGTGTGCCTCGTCGCAAATTGTCAAGTCAAAAGGCGTTTGAAAAATTTTCTGCGCGGCGATAACTTTTTCTATCGATTGATATGTTGAAAAAATAACAGTCATTCTGTCATTGGAAAAATTTTTAATTTCGGCGGCGATTTCGGCGGGATTATTTGTGGGAGAAATTGGCAGGTTGACGCGCTGAATTGTATCTTCATCTTTAGATTTTTTTGTAACTGTTTCATCAGAGCAAACTAAAAGCGTATTGAAGGGATTTTCGGCGAAACTTGCCCATTCGTTTAAAGTTTGTCCCATAAGCGAAAGTGAAGGTACAAGAAACAGAATCAAGCCGCGTCCTTCGGTTAAATCTTCGGCGATTTTCAGCGCGGTAAAAGTTTTGCCTGTACCGCACGCCATAATTAATTTGCCGCGTGAATTATTTTTAAAATGTTCGTGCGCGGCGTTTATTGCGTCTTGCTGATATTCGCGCAGGTTACGTGGATTTATTGCCGCTTTGCCGAAAATTCCAGTGTCGAGTTTTTCCCAGTCAACGGCGGCGTCGCGCAGTTCTTTCATAAAAATTTTGATAACCGGCGGCGTTTGATTTTCAAGCATTTTTTCGGCGTTGTCCGTGAAATTTGTTGACGTTGAAATAAAAATTCGCTTAGAAAATTTAATATCGCCGACTGTGCGCGCTGAACTTGAAATAAAAGAATCAACAGCGACTTTTTCAATCTTGGTATTTTCTGAATAAAATTTGCACTGTACCGCCCAAAATTCGCCGTCAAAAGTTTTTGCAACAATGTCAATTCCTAAATCTGCGCCGCCGAACTCTGCGCGAGCCGGAAATTCATTCCACAGCCAAACTTTATCAATCTTGCCGAGATATTGCGGGTACGTCAACAAAAAATTTTTCATAAGGCGTTCAAATTTTGCGCCTTTTTCTCTTTCAGTTTCTGAAGTTTTTCGATAACTTTCAAGTAATTCCTCAATCGTCATAACTTTTCCCTTTCAAAATTTTTTAGAAATAATATAAAAAATGGTAAATCTTGACAAGAAAAATAAATCTGCGCCGCCGAACTCTGCGCGAGCCGGAAATTCATTCCACAGCCAAACT
>CALGGV010000277.1 GCA_937915725.1 uncultured Selenomonadales bacterium | reverse complement strand
TTGTGAGTTTGGGGAATGACACGGACGAATTTTAATTTTTGTAAGGCGGCGGCTTGCAGCTGTAAAATTTTTTGTGCAGAAATTGCCCGCACATTTTTTACCGGCTGTAATTCTTCGCTCATTGTTTTAAAAAATATTTAACAATCTGTGAGTTTGTGGAATGACGCGGACGAATTTTAATTTTTTTAAGGCGGTGGCTTGAAACTGTAAAATTTTTTGTGCAGAAATTGCCCGCACATTTTTTACGGGCTGTAATCCTTCGCTCATTGTTTTAAAAAATATTTAACAAATTGTGAGTTTGGGGAATGACACGGACGAATTTTAATTTTTGTAAGGCGGCGGCTTGAAGTTGTAAAATTTTTTGTGCAGAAATTGCCCGCACATTTTTTACCGGCGTTACGGGCTGCAGAATTAATAAAATTTCCGGCGAAATTTCGGCAATTAAATTTATAGCCGTGTCAAATTCTTCTGCCGTTGTTTCTGCCGAAATTACAATTTTTGCATATAAATCTTTTTGGGCGGCGATTTTTAAAAATTCCCTGTGCTGATTAAAATAATTTCCTGCAACGCTCGGCAATTTTATATCTGCGCTAATTATATCTACGCAATCTATAATTTGTGAAAGTTCAGCCGCCAAAGTTCCATTCGTTTCAAGGAAAATTTTTAAGCCGGTATTCTTAATTTTTTCGGCAACTTCATGAATAAATTTCCAATGTAAAAGCGGTTCGCCGCCGGTAAAGCTTACTGAATGAGTTGGAACTTCCAAATTAAAACGTTGAATAATTTCTGCAACCTGCGCCGCGCCGATAGGATTTTTTATTTTCTCAAAAAACATTGAGCCGGCAAAATTTTCAACTTTGCAAAAATCAGCGCGTTTAAAATTTGTGTCACAGTAAGCGCAATTCAAATTACATTCAGCCAAACGAATAAAAATTTGGCGGTAACCAACATATTTTCCTTCGCCTTGAATTGATGAAAAAATTTCAATTATATTTAACATTTTTGCCTCCTTTTCCTTTGTCAAGGGCTTGTAATTAAAAAATTTTCGTGTTATTATACCTATGAAAGAGGAATTAATCTGGAATGTACGAGGACTTAAATTAATGTCTAACCTACAATATTTTAAGGGAATCTGATTTGTGGCGGCAGATGTAGAGTCGTATTTTTCTCAGCGAATAACAGAAACCGCGCTTAAGGTACCCACCTGCTTTACGCAGGTTTAGGCATTTTGAGGATACGGCATTTTGGACGCCTGTTTTGAAAAAGGAGCTGTTGACTTTGGTTGGCAGTTCCTTTTTGCGTTACAGTTAATTTGTAGTAAGCGGGTCGAAGTCAATTTGAACATTCGGCGAAATGTGCAGAT
>CALGGV010000276.1 GCA_937915725.1 uncultured Selenomonadales bacterium | reverse complement strand
CTGTACCCGCCGCGCTTGAGGCGATTGAAACTGCCGACGCAATTATTTTAGGTCCAGGCAGTCTTTATACTTCGATAATGCCAAATTTATTGGTTGAGGGCGTGGCAAAGGCTTTAAAAAATTCTAAGGCTATAAAAATTTATATTTGCAACGTAATGACGCAGCCCGGCGAAACAGATAAATATTCTGCGTCCGCACATGCAAAAGCGATTCTGGATCACACCGGACACGGGGCAATAGATTATGTTTTGGTAAATTCTGCGCCTGTACCAAAAGAATTTTGCGAAGAAATGCACGCAACACCCGTTGAAGTTGACGAAGAAAAAATTAACGCGCTAGGTTGCGGCTTGATTAAAGCTGATTTAGTTAGCGAAACTGACGCGGGCAGACACGACCCCGATAAACTTTGTAAAGCCGTTATGAAAATTATTTATGAAATGAGTCCAAAATTTAGAGGCTAAAGAAAAAAAGACTAAGGAAAAATCCCTAGTCCTTAATCCTTAATCCTTAGTCCTTAATCCTTAAAACCTATTTACGGCGAATGACTTCAGTTTCAATATAATCAATACAACCGGAAATTGGAAGAGCCGGCTTGCGAATTTTAACTATAACTTCGTCAACATTTTTAACTTTTTCAAGCAAACTGTCGGCAATTTTTATCCCCAGTGCAGACATAACTTGAAAACGATGATTTTCCATAAGTTCTTTAATAATTTCGTAAACTCGCGCAGTATTGATGCCTTCTTCAAATTCATTTAAATCCGTCGAATTTTCGTCCATTTTCAATTCAGCGTCAAGGTAAAATTTTTGCCCTTGCTCGCGTTCATATTCGTAATAGCCGTGATAGCCGTAGAACATCATATTTGTTATACGTACTTTTACCATAAACTCACCCCGCTAAAAATTTTTTGAAACTTTAAAAGAATTGTAACATAGAAAATTTAAAAAGGGAAGAAGGATAATTTTGGAAGTTGGAACTTTTTTTTATTTTTTGGCGGCGTCAATACTTTTGACAATCGCACCTGGACCGGATATTTTATATTTGCTGACAAAAAGTTTGGCAAGCGGCGCAAAGTGCGGAATAATTTTGGCGGCGGGGCTTGTTAGTGGAATAGTTTTTCATACATTTTTGGTAATGGTCGGCGTTGCGGCAATAATTCAAAATTCGCAGTTGGCAATGTTGGCGTTGAAAATATTTGGCGCGGGATATTTATTATTTTTGGCGTTTAAATCTTTCAAGGCGGCGAAAAGTGGCGCGCAAATTTCAATGAAAAAATCTGACGGCGAAAATTCTTTTGCGGCGATTTACCGGCGCGGCGTCTTGATGAATGTTTTAAATCCAAAAGTTTTGCTGTTTTTCTTGGCGTTCCTGCCGCAATTTGTAAATCTTTCTTCAGATTCTGCAAGTCTGCAAATAATTTTTTTAGGCGTAACATTTGCAATTCAAGCGTTTGTGATTTTTTCGGCAATAGCGATAGGCGCGGGCAAAGTACGAAAATTAATATTACGTAAAAAAAATCTTGGGCAGATTTTAAATTTTGTAGAGGCGGCAGTTTTGGCGGTTATCGCCGTGACACTTCTATTTTTTTAGCTAAAAAAATAAATTTGTTAGATAAAGATTTTGGCTTTTTAAATTACTAAAAAATGAGGGAAAATTTATGAGTGAAATTTTGCAAACCGAAATTTTCGGATTACAAATGCAGACGCCAATTTTAACGGCGTCCGGAACATTTGGATTTGGTGAAGAATTTGAAGATTTTGTTGACTTAAAAAGACTCGGCGGCGTAATGGTAAAATGTATCACGCCAAAACCGCGCGCAGGAAATAAGGGCGTGCGAATTACCGAAACACCCGCGGGAATGTTGAATTGTATCGGCTTGGAAAATCCCGGCATTGAAAATTTTCTGTCTGAAATTTTGCCGCGTATCAAAAATAAATTTAACGTCATTGTAAATATCAGCGGCTCCAGCGTTGAAGAATACGGCGAACTTGCAAAACTTTTGAGCGTTGAGGGCGTGGCGGCGATTGAGTTAAATATTTCCTGCCCAAATGTAAAAGACGGCGGAATAATTTTCGGCACAAATGCAAAGGCGGCGTCAGAAGTTACGGCGGCGGCGAAAAAAAATACCAAAAAGCCTGTTATCGTGAAACTTAGCCCAAATGTTACAGATATTACCGAAATTGCGCTTGCAGTTGAAAGTGCTGGCGCAGATTGTATTTCGCTGATAAATACTTTGATGGGAATGGAAATTAATATTCATACGTGGAAACCTACGCTCGGAAATATTACCGGCGGACTTAGCGGCGGCGCAGTTAAACCGGTTGCAGTGCGTATGGTTTATCAAGTCGCGCAGGTTGTCAAAGTTCCAATAATCGGAATGGGCGGTATTCGCTCTGCTGAAGACGCGGTAGAATTTTTTTTGGCGGGCGCGTCAGCCGTTGCAGTCGGTACGGCGAATTTTTCTAATCCCAATGTTACAAATGAAATTATTGACGGCTTAGAAAATTATTTGCGCAAAAAAAATCTTAGCAATATCAAAGAAATTGTCGGTAAAGTTAAATAGCCTTAAAATGCGCCGTAATTTTAATTTTACGGCGTTTTTTTATTGTGTTGATACATTTTTACCCTAAAAAAATAAAAGCCGCTTAAAATTGCTCTAAACGGCTTTAAAATCGATTTTAAAAATTTGCTATTTTAGTTCCTTAGCTTTTGCATGATCTGATTTAGCACTTGCTTTATCGCCGAGAGCCTCATAGCAATAAGCCCGCATTGTGTAATAATATTTGTCCGTAGGATTAATTTCTATCGCCTTTGTATAACATTCAATCGCCTTGTAAGGATTTTTCATTTCGTCATTGTACAACCCCGCCAGTTCATACCACATAAAATCATCTTTGGGAGCAATTTTTAAAGCTTGTTCATAACATGCAACGGCGTCCGGATAATCGTTGACTTCTTTATAAGCCTCGCCAAGCCACCTCCAGCTAAAAGAGTCATCCGGCGCAAGTTCTGTAGCTTTTTTGTAATTTTCAATAGCCTTGACAAAATTTTTGGTTGCCTTGTAAGTGTGTCCTAAACTTGTATAGGCACCGGAAAATTCCGGATCAATACTTAAAGCTTTGTTGCAACATTCAATGGCTTTATTAGAATCTTTTGTAAAAAGTGCATAATGAACGGCAAGCATATTTAAAATATTTACGTCATTTGGATCAATATCTAACGCTTTTTTGTAGCATTCAATTACTTTATCATATTTTTGGGAAGGATATATATAAAATGCACCGAGACGCAACCACGCCTCTTTATTATTCGGAGCAATAGCAATGGCTTTATTGAAATATTCAACTGCTTTTTTGCCGTCCGACATATTAACCAATGTCATTTCAGTATAAACTTGACCCAATTTTATTAAATTTTCAACGTCATTTGGATTTTTTGTTACAATACTTTCGCCAATTTTCGCCGCTCGGTTATAACATTCAGCGGATTTATTTTTGTTGCCAAAATCATAATAATATAAAAGTCCAAGCCCTGCCCACGCTTTCATATGGTCAGAATCAATTTCAACCGCTTTATTAAGGCATTCCAACGCTTTATCTTTATCTTTCAAATATGTTGTATAAATTTCGCCAAGTACCTGCCACGCGTCGGCGTTACTTGGATTAAATTTTACAGCCTCTTCCAATGCCGCTACAGCCTCAGAAAGTTTTTTCCTGTAGTAAAGTTTGATACCTTCGGCAAGTTTTTGGTTAGATAAAAATTCCGCGTCAACTTGTTCAAATTCTGCCTTGAGTTTTTCTTTGTCGGATTCAGTAGCAAGGCGTTTTCTTAAATTCTCAACCTTAGCAGTATTTTCTTCAGCGGCTTTTAAATTTTCTTGCGTTTGATTGACAATTTTTGAACTTTCTTTTGTATCAAGACGCATCCATTTTTGAATTTCTGAATCGTCAACATTAACTTCAACCGTAACATGCCAAATTACAACCGAACTTAAATCTGAAACTTGATGAATAACTTTTTCACATTTCGGCTCGCCGATAATTTGATAGGTGTTGCTTGTTATCGCCACAATTTCATTTTCGGTAAGGTTAAAATTTTTCGCCCGTGAATAAGCACTTAAAGCAACTCCGGCTTTTTCGACAGCAGATTTAACCGCCTTATCAACTGCGCGAAGTCTTGAAACTTCCATATTTTCAATTTGGCTGGGATAATCTTCGCCAACGCCGCTGTACATTTTAACTTCAGCCTGTACAACTTGAATTGTTGGCAGATTATAAAAATTTGGCGCAAATGTAAAAGCTCCAACTGCCATTGACGCCGCCAAAATTCGTTGCAAATTTTTTCGATTCATAATTTCAAGCCCCCAATAAAAAACACCGCTATACATTCTAGGGCGTGTTGAAAAAAGAAAACCATGAGAAAATCTGATAAAATGTTTTTACCAAAAAACAAAGGAGATTCTCATGGCAAAGACA
>CALGGV010000275.1 GCA_937915725.1 uncultured Selenomonadales bacterium | reverse complement strand
GCAGTAACTTTCAGCTGATGATTTAGTGCGGGATTATTTACAACATTGAAAATTGATTCTGCCGCCCCAAATTTTGAATCATACACGCCGTAAACTAACCTTTCAACGCGGCTTAAAACCAACGCGCCGGCGCACATTGCGCAAGGTTCAACCGTAACATACAGCGTGCAATTTGTTAATCGCCGCCGCCCTAATTTTTGGGACGCCTCGCGCAGTACTAAAATTTCGGCGTGCGCTGTAGCGTCGTTAAATTGTTCAATTCGATTATGATTTTTACAAATTAAAATGCCGTCCTCATTTACAAGAACGGCACCTATTGGAACTTCATTTTCGCTGTAAGCTTGCAACGCCTCTTCAATCGCAAGCCGCATATTTTTTTCATCATTCATCAAAGTTAATCACTCCTACTTCAAAAGTGCATTTATATCCAAACTTCCCAAATAAAATAGATAATTTGAATTATCGCCGCTTAATTCTAAATTGTACGCCTCCGGAATTGTGCTTGTTGTTTTATTTTTTTTATTCATTACGCGGCGCAGTTCATTTAAAAAACTTCCCTTTTTATCTTCACGAAAGTTGCGGCTGTCAAATCTGCGTCCAACGTCATAATCTACCGGCTTTACAGGGGCGATTTTTTCAATTTTTTCTACCATTTTTCTCATCTCCTTTCAAAAACTATATCGAATGTTTCATAAAAAAAATAAACTCCACCGCAATTACGGCAGAGTTTACTTTTGTTTTTCAGGAAAAAATCCTTAGCCCTTAGTCTTTAATCCTTAGCCTTTATTTGAGGGCGTCGCCGATTTTTGAATTGGTATTGCGCGCCGCTGCAACACTTTCAGCAAATTTAGCTTTTTCTTCGTCGTTAAATTGAATTTCAACGATTTTTTCCATACCGTCTTTGCCAAGAATAACAGGTACGCCAATGCACAAATCTTTTTCGCCGTATTCGCCGTCAAGATAAACACAACAAGGAATTAATTTTTTGGCGTCAAGAGCAATAGCCTCAACAAGAGCCGCCGCCGCCGCGCCGGGAGCATACCACGCTGAAGTCCCCAAAAGTTTTGTACAGGTTGCGCCGCCAACTTTTGTAGCCTCAATCGCTTTATCAATAGCCTCTTTGCTAAGCAGTTGAGTTACAGGAATTCCGCGATAAGTTGCGATACTTGCAAGCGGTACCATTGTTTTATCACTGTGTCCGCCGACAACCATACCATCAACATCAGTAGGAGTTGCAGGATAACCCGCCTCTTGTAAAGCCTCTGCAAGATAATATCTGAATCTGCTGCTGTCAAGCATGCCACCCTGTCCAATAACGCGATTGCGTGGAAGTTTTGAATCTTTCAAAGTAAGGTAAGTCATTGCGTCCATTGGATTTGAAATGATAATCAAAATTGCGTCCGGTGAATATTTTAAAATTTGATCTACAACGCTTTTAACGATTTTAGCGTTAGTGCCGATAAGGTCTTCACGGCTCATACCGGGTTTACGCGGAATTCCGGAAGTAATAACAACAACTTGAGAGCCTGCCGTCGCCTCATAGTTATTTGTTACGCCTTTAACCGTTGTATCGAAGTTAAGCATATGCGCAGTTTGCATAATATCCATAGCTTTACCTTCGGACAAGCCTTCTTTAATATCGATAAGGACAACTTCACTTGCAAAGCCTTTAGTAGCCAAAACATTAGCTACAGTTGCGCCGACGTTACCTGCACCAACTACTGTTACTTTCATTATAAATTTCCTCCATTCAAAAAATTATTCTTCAGCAGTAAAATCTTCCTTGCCTACGCCGCAAAGGGGGCAAAGGAAATCTTCCGGTAAATCTTCCCATTTAGTACCGGGTTCAATGTCGTTATCGGGATCTCCAACTTCCTCATCATATTCATAGCCGCAAACGTTACAAATATACTTCATCGTTAAAACCGTTACTGAAAACTTATAAAAAGTTAAAAACTTTTAAGTTTCATTCCTGATTCAACGCGTCCGCTTTTGCCTAAGCTACTCGCGTTTGCTGTGACGCTCCACAGGCTTTACTTCCCCGCTAACGTACGGGTACATATTGCATTTGCAATACCAGTAACATTTGTCCTTTCATAATATTTAGCAAAAAAAGTCTTTCTGGACACAAACCGTTATTGCTTGGTTTTCGCTCTTGTTTGTGTCAACTCTCTTACGACGCCGTCCCCGTTCAAGCTACTTCCTTGTAGACAGTGCGACGCTATTATGGACCGATTCGCACGCCGCCTTATTTCTTCATAAGGATTTTTCGTTATTTCTTCCCAAAACACCACCTTTTTATAATTTTTCTCAAGCTGTTATCCAGCCTCCTAAATCTTTGCAACCATTTTATCACAAGTTTTTAATTTGTCGATAGTTTTTTAACTTAAAATTCGCAAGCCAATAATCCCAAAAATTATCATTGCAATACAAATTATTTTGGCAGGGATGATTGATTCTCCAAAATAAAAAACTCCAAATAAAACCGTGCCGATTGTTCCAATTCCTGTCCAAATTGCATAGGAAGTTGACAGCGGCAATTTTTTTAGTGCAAGCGACAGAAAATAAAAACTTGCCAACATTCCAACGCCCGTAAAAATATTTGGTACAATTTTTGAAAATCCCTGTGAAAATTTCAATCCTACCGCCCAAAATACCTCAAAAAATCCTGCAATTAATAAATACAACCAATTCAAGCAAAACACCTCCAAAAAAATAAAAGCGTCTGCAAATGAACTTTCCTACGCAGTGTGCGCTTGCCTACGGTTCATTTGTGACGCTTTAAAAACATTATCCGGCGACAATGTTTAGCGATTATTTAATTTTCCTGCGCGGCAAAAAATCTTTGCAATTCTTCAGCCGCCGCCCTATTCATACTTGGAATTTCCAAAAGTTCCTCAAGCGTGGCAGATTTTATTTTTTGAATGGAGCCAAATTTTCTAAATAAATCTGCGCGACGTTTTTCACCAATTCCGGAAATATTATCCAGTTCAGATTTTAAATTTCTTTTGCGCCTCAATTTTCTGTGATAAGTTATAGCGAATCTGTGCGCCTCGTCACGTATCCTTTGCATAAGGTAAAGGGCTTGACTGCCGCGCGGCAATTCAACCGGTTCAGATTTTCCCTCAACAAAAATTAATTCAAATTGTTTAGCCAATCCTACAACGGGGACTTCGTGTCCAAAGCCGCGTATAATTTCCAGCGCGGAATTTAATTGCCCAATTCCGCCATCAATAACAATTAAATCCGGCAAATTTTCGCCCTTGCTGTAGCGTCTTTCAGTAACTTCCCGCATTGATAAAAAATCGTCCGGCTTGCCTTCAGTTGAACGAATTTTAAAGCGGCGATAACTTTTTTTGTCGGGCGCGCCATTCTCAAAAACTACCATTGAGGCTACAGTTTCTGCGCCTTGAAAATGTGAAATATCAAAACATTCCATACGACGCGGCAATTTTGGCAAGTCTAAATATTTTTGCAATTCGACAACCGCGCCGATTGTTTGTGCGTTTTGTAAATCTGCGCGTGCAGCTTTTTCCTCTAGAAATTTTTGGGCGTTTTCGGTTGCCATTTCAACCAGTGAAAATTTGACGCCGCGTTTAGGTTCTGAAATTTTTACATTCAGCCATTCTGATAAAATTTTTAAATCTTCCTCCGCCAAATTTACCGGCAATAAAATTTCTTCAGCGGCAATTTTTGTAGTGTTGTAATATTGTTTCAAAAATTCGACAACGGCTTTTTCGTCCGATTCATCAGCCGCGCCATTTAACAAAAAACTTTCACGCCCCGTAACTTTTCCATCACGTACAAAAAATATTTGGGCGCAAACTTCAGAATTTAACCGCGCTAATCCTACCGCGTCCAAATTGCCCGCGTCTGTAACTATTTTTTGCTTTTCAGAAATTTTTTTGACTGATAAAAGCACGTCACGAAATTTCGCCGCCAATTCAAAATTTAAACTTTCAGCCGCCGCAGTCATTTTATTTTCTAAATCTTTTTCAACTTCGGCGGTGTGTCCTTCCAAAAATTTTTCAACCGCTTTAACAAGGTATGAATAATTTTCTGCAGAAATTTTATTGACGCACGGGGCTAAACATCTTCCAATATGAAATTCCAAACACGGGCGCGTAGGAAAATTTTTGCAGGTACGCAAGGGAAAAAGTTTTTTCAACAATTCCAAACTTTCCTTGACGGCAAAAGAATTTGTGTACGGTCCAAAATAGCGCGAGCCGTCCTTTTCAATTCGCCGCGTTATAAATACACGTGGAAATTTTTCTTTCAGCGTCAATTTCAAGTACGGATAACTTTTATCATCTTTCAAGCAAATATTATAGCGCGGGCGATATTTTTTTATCAAGTTGCATTCTAAAATTAACGCCTCAACTTCAGACGCCGTTACAATCGTCTCAAAGTCAACAATTTTTGCAACCATTGCTTTAACTTTTGCGCTGTGATTTTTATTTGAATGAAAATATTGGCGCACGCGGTTTTTTAAAATAATCGCCTTGCCGACGTAAATAA
>CALGGV010000274.1 GCA_937915725.1 uncultured Selenomonadales bacterium | reverse complement strand
TAAACTTCCTGCAATGAAATGGTTGCATCTTCCAAAATTTTTTGCGCTGAATTTAATTTTGAATCGAACTTTGCAACGTCATTCAAATTTTTTTCAACTTTGGCAAGCGCACTTAAAATATTAAAATCTGAATCGCCGTTCAAAAGTTGGCAAGATTCTTCGACGTGTACAGAAATTTTTTCAGCGTTGGTAAGGCGGCGCAATTCATTTTCTAAATCGTTATCTTCATTTGGCTTTAATTCAGCTTGAGAAATTTCCTGTTCCTGCCAGCGCAACATATCAAGGCGTTGTTCGGCGTCAACTATTGCGCGTTTTTTTTCCTCAAGATTTTTAACCTGCGTACGCCACGATTCAAAAATTTTTTGATAATCCTGCAAGGCGTTCAAAATATTTGAATTTGCGCTGTCAATTAAGCTGTAAATATTTTCTTCGCGCAGAATTGCAAGATTTTCGTTTTGCCCGTGAACGTCAACGAGAGCCGCGCCGATTTTTTTTAACGCCGTCAAAGTCACGTGAAAACCGTTTACAACGATAGAATTATTTTTTGTATTGCGATTAACTTTGCGGTTGATAATTAAAGTGTCGTCGTCAATTTCAATTTCAAGTTCAGAAAGAATTTTGCGGACGTTAGAATTTTTTTCCAATAAAAAAACTGCCTCAACGCGCAGATTTTCGCAGCCGGTACGAATTAAATTTGTACCAATTCGCTGTCCGAGTACCGCGCTTAAGGCGTCAATCAAAATAGATTTTCCCGCGCCCGTTTCGCCCGTCAAAATATTTAAGCCGCCGCCAAATTCAAGTTCAGCATGTTCAATCAAGGCAAAATTCCACACGGATAAATTTTTTAACATTTTATCCCCCTTGCGCAAATATAAAGATTAAGGGATCAGGATATAAGGATTAAGGGCTAATTTTTTCTTTCCCTAGTCCTTAGCCCCTAATCCTTAGTCCTTATTTCTTGCCGGTTGAGCCGCGCTTAGTAAGCGGGATACCTTGTTTGCAAAGTGGGCAATTTTCCGGCTCGTAAGTTTCAACGTCCATATGTAACAACGCAAAATTCGGCACGTCGTCAAAAGTTGCCTTGCCGCCGCTCCTGTCAACCAACATTGCAACTGCAACCGGTACGCCGCCAAATTCTTTTACAACATCGATAACTTCACGAACAGAGCCGCCCGTCGTTACAACGTCTTCAACAATTAAAACGCGCTCGCCTTCGTGCAGTGTAAAGCCGCGCCGAAATGTCATTTTTTCGTTTTCACGTTCGGTAAAAATTGCGCGTGTTCCAAGTGCCTTGCCTGTTTCGTGCGCCAAAATTATTCCGCCGGTTACAGGTCCAACAACAGTTTCAATTTGTGCGTCTTTGAAATGTTCAGCAATGGCTTTACAAAGTTTTTCTGTCATCAACGGGTGTTGGAGCACGTTAAATTTTTCTACGTAGTGTGGCGAATGTTTACCGCTTGTCAACTTAAAATGCCCTGTCATAATTGCGTTAGTTTCAACAAGCAAATCATAGACTTCTTTTTCAGTCATAAAAATTTTCCTCTCAAATTAATAAATTTTCTGCCGCCTATTTTAACATTTATTTTCAGCCTGTCAAAAAATAAAATAATTCTGCAAATTGACTTTTTAGACTAAAAATAACTAAAATAGTCTAAGGAGATGATTAAAAATGAAATACAAAGATGAATCGGTTGAAAACGCAATTTTACAAAAGACGGTTGAATTTTTGCAAAGATACGGCGTGCGCGGCTGGAATATGGCAGAATTGGCGGAACATTCGGGGCTTGCCAAAAATACGCTTTACAGAGTTATTGAATCAAAAGAATTGTTAATGGAGCGTGTCACAACAGATTATTACAACAAAATTTATTCCAGGTTGACGGAAATTTTGGAGGCGGGCGGCGATTATATTGACACATGTAAAAAATTAATTTCGGTTTATATCGACTTATCGCCGGCGTATTTTTCGGAAATTTTTAAGGAATATCCCGCACTTGAAAAAAGAATTGCGAATAAGTACGCGGCAGTTCGTCAAAGGATGATTGACTACATTAAAAAGGGCGTTGACGCAGGAATTTTGCGGGAAGATTTGGACGCCGAAAAAACTTTTGAATTGATGCGCTCGGTCTGTTTGATGTACGATACAAAATTTTCAGAGCAGGAACGCGCTGAAAAAATTCATTTTGCCTTTGAATGCATTACTTACGGTATTTTGAAAAAGTAAAAATTTGCGCGTAGGATTGATTTTAAGGCGGGTTCAAAAGTTTTTTTAATATAAAAGTACCCTTGAACGTCAAACGCCGCGCTACGTGGCTCTCAAGCGCATTTACGGGCGTTTATTTTGCGTTTTGAAAAAATTTTTGAAGGTGAATTAAAATGCACGGAAAAATTTTTTTGGCGGTAATTTCGCTTGCAATGTTCGGCTGCGGAAATCAAGCCGCCGTTGAAAAAGCGCGCGCAGATTTTAACAGATTTTCTGAACTCGTAAAAAGCGGCACAGTTTCTAAAAAAGTTTTTGAAGAATATCAAAAAAAGTATAATGTTGCACAATCACAAGCCGCGTTGGAGCAGTTGGAAATTTCACTTGACGAAACAGAAATACGCGCGTCTTTCTATGGGATTCTTACTGCAAAATATGTTGAGGTCGGCTCCATGATTTCTCAAGGTACGCCGCTGGTTGCGATTCAATCCCCGCAGGGTTGATTTAAAAAATTCCGAAACTTAACTTAAAAATTTCAGCTTGAATCAGAAGTTGGAACTTGTAGCACGCGACGGCACAACAAAAGTTATCGGTATTGTTACAGATATTAGCCGCAAGGCAGAATTTAACACGCAACGCGGCACTTTCAGCCGTGCAGGAGCTTAACAAAACTTTTTCGGTTGCCGTCGCGCAGAAACTTTGTCAACTACCAGCGACTAAAGTCGCTAGCTTGGGGAGTGAAACCCCAAATTGCTTAGATACGGCTAACTTGCTCAAAATTGTTTCCAATTCCAAGTAGAGGTCTGCTAATTACCAAAGCCATTTAAGTCCGCAAGTTGTCAAACGGACTGTAAAGCCTTACTCAAAATATTTTTTGCGGCGTTTACATCTCTTATATGATGAGTTCCGCATTTTGGGCAAAGCCACTCACGGTCTTTCAAATTAAGTTTATTTTCACCGCTCATAACGTGACCACAAGTAGAACAAGTCTGCGTTGTATTTTTCGGATCAACCGTTATAAAAATTCTGCCGTAAAGTTTGGCTTTATACTCCAGCTTACTCAAAAAAGACCGCCAACCTGCGTCAGAAATACTCATTGCAAGCGCGTGATTTTTTAGCAAATTTTTACTTCTCAATTCTTCAGCCGCGACCAAATCGTGGTTCTTGATAAGTGCCGCACTCAAGATATGCTGAAAAG
>CALGGV010000273.1 GCA_937915725.1 uncultured Selenomonadales bacterium | reverse complement strand
CTCTAAAGCTTGGGAAGCTCTCATTCTACCGATGAACTATGCCCGCCGGAAAATCATTTTAGCATTTCAAAAAACTTGGTTGACTATTTAAAAATTTAACAAATATCAAAAAGGGCAATGGGAATCGAACCCTGCAATTACGATGAATAAGAGTAATTGCTCTAAAGCTTGGGAAACTCTCATTCTACCGATGAACTATGCCCGCCGGAATTATCTTAACATACTTAAAACGCTGGCTTGACTATGGTTAAAAATTTTTGAAACTTCAACTGCAACTTGTTGCTGAATTTTTTGAAGGTTAAGTTGGGAAATTTGTTTAGCCATATCAGCATCACCAATATTTGACGCGGCTGCCTGTGTATTTTCTTTCATAGTAGTATAATTATCAGCTTGATATTCAAGGCGTGCAAGATACGCGCCTTGAGTGGTTGCCTCGTCAAGGGAATAATTTAAAATATCTCCGCCTTGTAAAGTTGCTTGTAAGTTGTTATTAACGTCTTGAACATATTCTAACGCGCCGGAAACTCTTTCAAGTGAACTTTGAATAGTTTCATCATTTGAAACATCGATAGTAATATTTCCCAATTCGTCCATTAAGCCTAACGACTGCGCGCTCATATTGCCGAGTGAAATATTTTCATAACCGGAAACGCCCTCAATCATAACGCCACTTCGCGAGCCGTCAAGCAAGCTCATACCGTTGTATTCAACGCGGGCGTTATCGTCAATTTGCTGAACAAGTTGATTTATATTTTGCTGAAGTGCCGCACGGTCTGAATCAGAATTAGTACCGTTTGCGGCATTTACAAGATATTGTTGGATTGAAGTGAGTGCACTAACTGTATTTTCAGTAGCACCGGCTGCGATTTTCATCATTGCGCTTGCGTTTTGAGTATTTTGGATAGATTGAGTAGTTGCGCCGGTATGACTATTCATACGTTGAAGAATAGCGTATGAAGAAGGATTGTAGGACGCATTTGGAAAATTCGAGCCTGTCGAGAGAATTTGAGACGTTTTTTGCGCTGCTCTGCTAGCTTGATTTAAAATACTATTCGACTGGTTTACTGCGCCAATTATTCCTGCCATAATTCTCACCTTCCTTTGAATCTTCCAGAAAAAATCCTCTCAAGAATTTATTTGAAAAGATTGTAACAAAACTTTTTATTAAATGCAAGAAAAATTTTTTTAGCGACGAAGTTTTTGAACTTCTTCCATTAAGTATTCATTCAAAATTTTTATGTAAGTGCCTTTCATACCGAGAGATTTTGACTCAATGACGCCGGCAGATTCAAATTTTCTTAAAGCGTTGACGATAACTGAGCGGGTAATTCCTACGCGGTCTGCGATTTTTGACGCCACTAAAAGTCCTTCGTTGCCGTCAAGTTCGCCCAAAATATTTATCGCCGCCTCTGTTTCAGAATAACTCAATGTTGCAAGTGCAATTTGTACATTTGCTTTTTTGCGCGCCTCAATTTCAATTTTTTCTGTATGGTCGCGCAGTAATTCCATACCTACAACGGTTGCGCCGTATTCTGCCAAAAGTAAATCGTCATCAGTAAAATCATCGTCGTAACGGGCAATTATCAAAGTACCAATTCTGCGTCCGACACCGTAAATTGGAACAACGGTTGT
Source organism: uncultured Selenomonadales bacterium (assembly GCA_937915725.1). GTDB lineage: Bacteria > Bacillota > Negativicutes > Selenomonadales > Selenomonadaceae > Quinella. The sequence goes on along the minus strand of CALGGV010000273.1, from coordinate 4,502 downwards.
ATTTTTGCCGTCGAAATTGCAAGGTTTTCTTTCTTCGTAAGCACACATTCCGCTTTTTGTGCGCATATTTGCTTGTGTTTCTTCCAAGTGATTCAGCCAACGCACATACTGTTTTGGAAATTTTCCCTTGCGAATGACTTTATCAATCATAAGTTCACATTCAAAATTGTCTGTGAATGCATAGCCGCAAATATCGCCCTTTTTGTCCATAATGTAAACATTTGCATCAAGAATGTTACTAAGCACTTTTGAAATTCCGTCGTATTCCACATTTTCAGAGCGTTGCAACAATTTGTTAATTTTTCGTGCCTTTTCTAACAATGTCGCCATTCAAAAACTTCCTTTCTAAAAATTTTCGTGTTTTTGTAGCGTGTTTATAGTATCACAACTTTTTATTAAATGAAAGTATTTTCTGAATTTTTATTTTAAATTTTTCAATAAAAAAGCCCGCCTTTCGACGGGTAAAAATTTTTTTAGATTAATTTTCAGATTTTCTTTTAGCAACAATGGTAACCAGAAGGCGCGGTTTAATATTTTCGCTTGCCGGTAAAACTGATTGTTCCAAAGAAACCAAATCTCTTGTTGTCAAAAAAGTATTTATATCATTTTCCAATTTTCTTAAAGTTTGGCTAACAACGCCGCTTAAATCCAGATTAAAAATTTTTACTTCCACAGTAAACGCCGTTACTGAAAACTTATAAAAAGTTATATAAACCTTTATGTTTCATTCCTGTTTCAACGCGTCCGCTTTCGCCGTAACTAATCGCGTTTGTATGACGCTCCACAGGCTTAAATTTCCCGCTAACGTACGGGTACATATTGCATTTGCAATACCAGTAACATTTGTCCTTTCATAATATTTAGCAAAAAAAGTCTTTCTGGACACAAACCGTTATTGCTTGGTTTTCGCTCTTGTTTGTGTCAACTCTCTTACGACGCCGTCCCCGTTCAAGCTACTTCCTTGTAGACAGTGCGACGCTATTATGGACCGATTCGCACGCCGCCTTATTTCTTCATAAGGATTTTTCGCTATTCTTTCCAAAAAACACCACCTTTTTATAATATTTATAACTTTTCTTTAGCTGTTCATAACCTCTTATTTGTAGGTAATTGCGCCGAGTTCATAAATTTTGCCGGAAATATTTTCAATATTTTTATCGCCGGTAATTTCAAGGACAGGTTTAATATCAGGGTTTTCGGGATAAATCAGCATACTGCAAGCCTCTTCGCCGTTTTGCAGGAAAAGTTCAATAGCGGAATTGTCAACAAACAATCTGAATTGCAAATCGAGGTTAGCAAAAAGTTTAAATTTGCGGAAACCTATATTAACGTCGGTGTTTTTGCCGTCATTAAAAGGACGAATACCTTTGCCGCCGAGTTTCATATTGTTTCTGTCAAGGGTAAAAATTTGGTTGTCGCGGTCATAAGCCATTAAAAGTTTTTCTTCGCCCCATTTTACAGCAATTTGAACATTTCTAGCCGCGCCGAATTTTATGGTTAAATCAGATTCACTGCCTTTGGGAAGATTAGCTGAAGTTTGAGTAGTGTTGAAAATATCGATTGATTGATAATTTTTGCGCAGAGCCTTCATTTCTTCGACAGGACGATAACGCAATTTACCTTCATGAAGAATAAGTTCACGCGGCATTGTTAAAGTATAAAGCCAGCCGTCTTTTGCAGATTCAACCGTATCTGTGAGGTCGGGCATACCAATCCAGCCAACTAAAATATGACGTGAATCATTTGCAATAACTTGCGGCGAATAGAAATCAAAGCCTTTGTCGAGTTCATGGAATTTGCCGTGAATCATATCCAAAGAATCAACGCTGAAATGACCAATGAAATAGCCGGCTAAGCAGTGATTTTCGTATTTCAATTCTTGATGATGTACGCCTTGCGGGCAAACAATCAAAACGTCCATATCGCTGAATTGTAACAAGTTGGGGCATTCCCACATATAGCCGAAATCGTAATAATCAGTTTTGACTTCGCCCAAAAAGTCCCAGCCGCCTTCAGATTTTTCTTTGTAAATTAAAACGCAACCGTTAGTCGGGCGGGAACTTTTTGCAGGATAATCGCTCATTCTTTGCGCCGCCATTGCGAAATAGCGTACACCATTACGATAAAAGAAATTTGGATCTCTGAAGTGTGCGGTATAACCTTCGGGGTTGCCGTGAAGTTGAATTTCTTCTTTTACAACTTCGCCGTTTTCCTGCAAAGTGCCGAAACGTTGTGCAACGGTACGCTGATAATTTTCATCGCGGCAGTTGGCGGTGTAGAAAACACGAACTTTGCCATCTTCAACGAAACCGCAGCCGCTGTGGCAACCGTCTTTGTCGTATTCATCGCCGGGCCAAAGTGAAAGTTCAGGCATTGTATAATTTACAAAATCTTTTGTAGTGGTATGCATCCAGCTTTTATTTTTATGCCAATTTTGATTCTGCGGTACAGGATTCCATTGGCAGAAAATGTGGTAAGTATCGCCACATTTGCACAAGCCGTTGGGATCGCTGATTAATGAAAACGGCGCGTCAACGTGAAAAAGGTTGTGCCAACGGGTAGTAAAAGGGATTGTTGCGCGGACTTTTGCGTCAACTTCGGCTTTGTTGAATCTCTTTTTGATTTCTTCCAAATTTTCGCCGGTTTTTTTTGCTGCCATAAAATTACCTCCAAACAAACTAAATTTTCAGTTTTTTATGCTTATGCTATTCTGCAATTTCTGAAATAATCCTGCCCACGTTAAAAAATAAAATTTCTTGTCATAAAACAGGATTTTTACTATAATAAATTTCAAAAATCTTAGTGGAGAAAAAAATTTTCGGCGTTGCGCGATTTTACTTTTGACAGTTGATATTGAAGATTTAAGTTGGCAGATTTAATTCATAAGACGGATTTTTATTACAAATAAATTTTAAAAATCTTAGTGGAGAAAAAAATTTTCGGCGTTGCACGATTTTACTTTTGAAATTTGATATTGAAAATTTAAGTCGGCAGATTTAATTCATAAACCGGATTTTTATTACAATGAATTTTAAAAATTTTAGTGAGGGAAAAACAATGCGGCGGTACACGATTTTACTTTTAACGGGATTTATGCTGATATTGGCGGCGGTTGCAGGCGCGGCTTTTCCGGTTGACGCAGATAAAAAAAATTCTGCCGTTCCGGTACAAGAACTTTTGGCTTATACAACTTTACCGCCGGAAACTGTAACTATTCTTTCTGAAACTTACGAAAAAGAAAATCGCGTGCGCGTAAATTTTGTGCCGCTTGTACCTAACGAATTAATTCAAAATTTGAGAAATAAACCGGCAGATTTAATTTTAACGGACAGCCAAATTTTAAGCACGGCGGCAGATTTAGACTTGTTGACGCCTTACATTTCAGAAACAAATGACGCCGTAAAAAATAATTTTAAGGATATGTACGACCGCTGGATAGGCGTTTGGTACGACCCAATAATTTTTTGTATTAACAAGGATTATCTTCGCAAAATTCACGCTATCCCTTCAACGTGGGAAGAATTGGCGGCGGCTAAAAATGTAAGAATAGGAATTACAGATTTTTTGGCAGCGGATGCCTCGTCAAATTTAATGTTCCAAATGATAGGAAATTTTGGCGACGCTAAAACTTACGAAATTTTAGGCGGGATTCATCCAAAAGTTGTCCAGTACGCAAAATATTTATCAAATCCCGTAAGACAAGCCGGAATGGGCGAGGCTGATATTTCTATTGCGGTTGAAAGTGAAACTCTGCGCTATATGCAAAATCATTACCCGCTGAAAATAATTTACCCTGAAGACGGCACGGCTTGCATAATTACCGGAATTGGAATTGTTACAACTGACAAGAAAAGAAATCCAGCGGCGGCTAAATTTGCAGATTGGCTTTTAAGTGATGACGCCCAAATTTCCCTGCAGAAAAACGGCTTTTACTTTTTGTCAACTAATCCTCAATCTTTGGCGTATAAAACTTTCGCCGGAAAAAATTTAGTACTCTTTGATAACGCGCCAAAATTTACCGAGCAACAACGCCACGAATTTTTAGATAAATGGGTTAAGACTGTTCGCTTTAAATAGAATTAAAGGAATTCATTGTAATTTTTTTTATCTAATACGGCTTTTTTTCTTTAAAATAATTACAGACAAAAACTAAGACGGCGTCGGGCGTTAAACTGGCAAATTTACTAGAACGTGTTTACAAATTTTTAATTTTAACAAGTCGGCTTTTCTTTCTTTAAGATAATTACAGGCAAAAACTGAGACGGCGCGGGGCGTTATAAATTTTACCAAAATCATTCTGTGATTTTTATTGAACAAATTAACCATGCCTTATACGTCCCTTTTTAATTTATTACAACCCTTAAATCGTTGACAATTTCGGCGGCAGTTGTATATAATTCACTGCGTAATTTAAATTTTTTTCTATTAATTTGGGAGCGATAAAATCTTGAAAGTTGGAATAATCAGCTTAGGTTGCGCAAAAAATCTTGTCGATACTGAAG
>CALGGV010000272.1 GCA_937915725.1 uncultured Selenomonadales bacterium | reverse complement strand
AAGATAAACCGGCTTACGCGCCGCGCTATTTCCCTGAATTTGAAGAAATTGTTGATGTCATTCACCAAGCGGGTGGGCAGGCGATTCTTGCTCACCCAAAATTGGTGGAAAATGATTCTCTTGTTGAAAATATTTGCACTAAAATTGACGGCATAGAAGTTTTTTATCCTAATCATCAAATGCAAGATATTCAAAAATATTCAAAACTTGCCGAAAAATATAATCTTCTGGTTGTCGGCGGCAGTGATTATCACGGCGCAGCATCAAGATTTGTTAGTGCGCTGGGCGATTTTACCATTGCTGACGATTTAGCAAAAAAAATTTATGATTTAGGCGTTAGAAATAGGGATTAGGTGTTGGGAATTATTTCCTAAATGGAGGCTGCGGCAATGGATGTTATAGCATTAGTTGGACCAAGCGGCACGGGCAAAAGTCATCGTGCTTTAAAAGTTGCACAAGAAAATAAAGCTGACGCAATTATTGACGACGGAATTTTAATTAAAGATGGGCACATTATCGCCGGAGAATCCGCCAAAACTGAAAAAAGTAAAATTATGGCAGTTCGACGCGCAATTTTCGTTTTGCCGGGACATGCTGAGGCAGTTCGTGAGGCTATCAGAAAAATTCAGCCGCACAGAATTTTGGTTATCGGCACTTCTGAAAATATGGTTCACAAAATCGCCAAAACTTTAAAATTGCCTTCAATCCAACTGATTATTCGTATTGAAGATATTGCCTCTCGCGCAGAAATTGATTTAGCGCAATTCCACCGCCTAAAGGAAGGCAAGCATATTATTCCGGTTCCAACTATTGAACTTAAGCCGCACTTTTCCGGCTATTTGATAGATCCTTTGCAGTCTTTATTCAAACGTTCAAGAGTTAGGCGGCGTAAACTCGGCGAAAAATCCATTGTGCGCCCTGTTTTCAGTTATTACGGCAAATTAATTATTGATGATAGAGTTATTCATGCAATAGTTGAAAAAATCGTCAAGGCGCGGGAATTTGTTAAAAATGTAAAAAAAATTACAGTTGAGCACCTTTTTAAAGGCGAAGAAGATCGCGGTTTGCAAATTACCTGTGAAGTTATTTTGAGTTACGGCAATCACATTCCAACGCTTGTTGAACAAACGCAAGCTAATATTCGAGAGGCTGTTGAATATACAACCGGTATGATTGTCCACGCAATTAATATTAACGTCAAGGCTTTATACGTCGATTCTCAACTTTTACGATAAAAAAAATTCCCCTTTGAGGGCTTTTTTTTTGCGCAGAATAATAAATCTAAATTAAACAAATTTATTACAAAATAAAAAGAGCCGCCAAAGTTGACGGCTTTTTTTTACAAATTCTACGGCTAAATTTTTAATTCAAAGTTCAAATTTTTAAAAATCGTCGCGCAGATTTTACTGTAAAGATTTTAATCTTCAAAAGTACTTTCATTATCTTCTGGAATATTTTCGGTTTCCTGTTCAAAACTAATTCCCTTACTCAAAATCGCCTCACGAATTTTTTGGTCAATTTCATTTAAAATTTCGGGATTTTCAGTAAGAAATTTTTTAGAATTTTCTCTGCCCTGCCCTAATTTTGTACCGTTGTAAGAATAAAACGCGCCGGATTTTGTTACAATTTCAGTTTCAACGCCCATATCCAAAATTCCGCCGACACGTGAATAACCCTTGCCGTAAATTAAATCAAATTCGGCAGTTTTAAAGGGAGGTGCAACTTTATTTTTGGCAACTTTGATTTTAACGCGGTTTCCAATAACTTCAGTCCCCTGTTTAATCGCCTCGCCTTTGCGAACTTCAAGGCGAATTGTCGAATAAAATTTTAACGCCTTGCCGCCGGTTGTAGTTTCTGGATTGCCAAAAAGTATTCCAACTTTTTCTCTAATCTGATTGATAAAAATTGCGATAGTTTCAGTGCGCCCGATAACTGCGGTAAGTTTGCGCATAGCTTTACTCATCATTCGTGCATGAAGTCCAATAGAGGCATCGCCCATTTCGCCTTCAATTTCTGCCTTTGGTACAAGCGCGGCAACTGAATCAATTACAACAATATCAACCGCGCCACTGCTAATCAGAGAATCTGCAATTTCTAAGCCGTCTTCGCCGGTATTAGGTTGCGAAACTATAAGTTCATCAAGATTGACGCCCAAATTTTTTGCGTAAACAGGGTCTAAGGCGTGTTCAGCGTCGATAAAAGCCGCTATTCCGCCTTGCCTTTGAACTTCCGCTATCATATGCAAAGTTACGGTAGTTTTTCCGCCCGCCTCCGGTCCGTAAATTTCAATAATTCTGCCGCGTGGCAAGCCGCCAATTCCCAACGCTACGTCAAGCGGCAAAATTCCTGTCGATACGCTTTTCACGTCGATATTTCCAATATCGCCCATTCTCATTATTGACCCTTTGCCAAATTGTTTTTCAATCTGTTTCATTGCTGCCGCCAATGCAGCTTTTTTTTCAACTTCATTTTCGATTTTGTCCATTCTTATAACTCCTTAAAATTTTTTCAAAAATTAATCCCTAGTCCCTAATTTCAGTGCCTTCAGTTTCGCCAGTCCAATCAACAAGCCCACCAAATTCAAAAACATTTGAATAGCCATTTTCAGCCAAAAGTTTTGCTGAATCTTCTGCGCGACGCCCCGTCCAACAGTAAACTAAAATTTTTTGCTTTTTATCTTTCAACGGCGCAAAATTTCCCTTTCTAATTTCATCAATCGGCAAAAGTACGGCGTTTGGAATGTGCTTTTTGTCGTATTCTTCCTGCGTGCGTACGTCCAAAATAATAATATCATTTTGAGTTTGCATAATTTTTAACGCCTCATCTTGATTCAAATGTTGGTAGGTATTGCCAATGCCGCAACCCGTAAAAATCGCTACAATAAAAATTATCAGCAATAGAAATTTTCTTTTCATAGAAATTAGCCCCTCCAAATCCAAATTAATCTTCAATATTAATTTTAGTGTCGTCAACATCGCCTTTCCAATCCGGAATCGCTCCAAATTCAAAAACATTTGTGTAGCCGTTTTCAACCAAAATTTTTGCCGCCAATTTTGAACGCCGTCCGGAGCGGCAGTAAATTAAAATTTTTTGATTTTTATCTTTCAGCGGCTCCAAGTTTCCAATTTCTATTTCTTCAAGCGGCAAAAGTACGGCGTTGGGAATACGTTTAATGTTGTATTCTTCCGGCGTGCGTACGTCCAGAATAAGGATATTTTTTTCAGTTTGTATAATTTTTTCTGCTTCGTCAGGATTTAATTCTGTGAAAGTGTTTGACTCCTTGCCGCAACCGGTAAAAATCGCCACAATAAAAATTATCAGCAGTAAAAACTTTTTCATTTTAGTACCTCTGTCAAAGTTTGAATCATCTGTGGAATATCGATAGGCTTTGCAATATGGCTGTTCATACCTGCCGCCTTCGCCCGTTGAATATCTTCAGAAAAAGCATTGGCAGTCATTGCGATTATTGGAATATTTGCAAGCGCGGGATTTTCCAATTTGCGAATAGCCGCCGTTGCCTCGTAACCATTCATTACAGGCATTTGAATATCCATTAAAACCGCGTCAAATTCGCCGGGCGTGGAATTTGCAACTTTTTCTACTGCAACTTTTCCATTTTCCGCCGTGTCAAGTTGAAAGCCAAATTCTTCCAAAATCAACGACGCAATTTCCCTGTTAATTTCGTTATCCTCGACAAGCAACAATTTAATTTTCGTGAAATCAATATCGCCGCTGAAATTTTCGTCAAAAATATTTTTTTCCGGCTCCGGCTCTTCATCAATAATAGGTAAATCTACATTTACAATAAATTCAGTACCCTTGCCGAGTTCAGTTTTGACGCCGATATTTCCGCCCATTAAGTCAACAATGCTTTTAGTTATCGCCATACCTAAGCCCGTGCCTTGAATGTTTGAAACGTTCCTGTCGCGGGTGTAAGCCTCAAAAACCGTTGCCGCAAATTCCGGACTCATTCCCATACCTGAATCTTTGACGCGCAATTCATACATTCCAATATTTTCATCTTTTATCCCCAACTGAGCGAGCGTAACAGTAACCGCGCCGCCCTCCGGCGTAAATTTATAGGCGTTGCTGATTAAATTCAAAAGTACACGATTAAGGCGCGGCGTATCGCACATTACAATTTTGTTTTGAACATTGGAAGTATCGACGGTGTATTTAATTTTTTTGCCTTCCATTTGCGTGGAAAATAAATCCCGCACTTCGTCCAACGCCTTCACAATATTTGACTTTGTAATATCAAGTTCCATTTTGCCGCTCTCAATTCTTGACATATCCAAAACGTCATTAATCAGCGCGAGTAAATGTTTATTCGACGCCTCAATTTTTGTAAGATAATTTTTCACAAGCGGCGATAAATCTTTTTCTTTCTTGATTAAAGTTGTGTAGCCTATAATCGCATTCATTGGCGTGCGTATATCGTGGCTCATATTTGAAAGGAAATTGCTTTTCGCCTTACTGCTGCGTTCAGCCTGCGCCTTTTGAACTTCAGCAGATTTTTCACGTTCCATCATCAAATTGTAAACGTTAAACATTATAAAAAGTGCTACGGTTATCAACGCCATTTGCAAAAGATTGTGACTTGTCATTGACGCAGAAACAAAATTCATTTGACTTTCAAGATAATATTCAGAATCATATTTTTCCCTGTAATTAAATTTTACGCCGTGTTCTTTAAATTCTTCAACATAATATCCGCTCAAATTATCCAAAACTTGCCGCGTTGTGTCGTGCGTAGCCTCGCGCAGCCATAACATTGACGTAAAAAATATCAGAAACAAAGTTACAATCCAAACAATCGTTGACTTTCCAAAACGTTTTTGAGTGTCTCTGCTGAAAATATATCTGAAAAAAGCAAATCCCAAAATACTCCAGCCAATCAAAATCAAATATGATTCATTTGACATTGCGTCGATAACCAAAAAATTCGGAACTAAAAAATACAGGAAAAAAATTACCGAAATGACACAACCAACCGCGCCCGTAATTTGCGCCTTAAAATTTCCAAGCCGTCGCGCAGTGATAAAAGTTACAACTGAAGTATAGGTGTAGTCGATTGTTGCACCGATTGTATTCACGTCGATAATCCAATTTATAGCCGTGCGCCCCAAAAATGGAATTGGTAAGGACAGTAACATTATAAAAAGAATTGCGTTTTGCGGAGTTTTAAATTTGTTTAACTTGCCGAACCACGCGGGAAGTAAATCATCACGAGTTAAAGCGTAAATCAAGCGGCTAGCCGCAATATAATTGCCGACAAGCCCCGTTGCAACGCCGCCAATTATCGCTGCCGCCAAAATTTTTAAGCCCGTATCGCCCATAAAATAATTTATAGCGTAAAAAGTTGGCAAGCCTTCCAATCTGCCCTTGCCTTGCAAATTTTTTAAATCGTCAACATATTCAACCCAATTCCAATAATCAGAAGGCAAAGTTGAAACTGCAATGATTGTTAAAAAAATGTAAACCGCCGCGCTTGTCAGTATCGCAAAAAATATAACGGCGAAAGTTTTTTTCACGGAAAATGTAAAACCTTCAGCGGATTGTGAAATTGATTCAAAGCCGACGAATGCCCACGGAGCAAGTACAACAATTCCAAAAATCGCTTTTTCCGGAGTTGTATTCGGATTGAAAGCGGGCGTAATTTCAGAAAGATTTACGCCGCTGAAAAATACCGCGCCAATTCCAATTAACACGCCGCCAAAAAGAATCAACGCCATAAAAGTTTGAACGTAAGCCGCAACTTTGCCGCCGCGTATGCAAACTGCGCCCAAAATCCACAGCGCACCTAATGAAAGTAACGCCTCGCCAAAATAAATTTCATAGCCGGCAATATTGTAATGAAAACCGAATTGAAAAGTATCGCCCAAAAAATTTCTGAAAATAATTGGCAGGGCAGTTGCATTCGCCCACGTTATCGCAATGTAAACCAGAATTAAAAACCACGCGCTTAAAAAGCCGTGGTCATATCCTAAAATTTTTTTTGCGTATGCATAAGTTCCGCCCGCGTCAGGGTACTGATTTATCATAAAGTGGTAGTTGTAGCCAATCAGCAACATAACGCCCGCGCCTATCGCAATTCCTATCGCAGTTCCCAAAGGTCCGGCTATTGGTAAAAAAGTTGTGCCGGGCATTACAAATGCTCCCCAGCCTACCGCACAGCCGAACGACAACGCCCATACATTAAGCGGCGATAAATATTTGTTTAAATTGTTTTTTGTTTCTTCGCCTTCTGCGTCCATTAGTGGATAATTTCTCCTTCGTCGAAATTAAGGCAGTAGGCAGTAGGCAAAAGGCAGTAGTAAAAACTCTTGCCTAATGCCTAATGCCTCTTGCCTAACATCACATGTAGTCAACTGAAGATTTGCGGCGATCCTGTTTCATAATACCGAGCTTTTCTGCGACCCATTCAACAATTACAAAGAAAACCGGAATCAAGAAAATTCCCATTGAAGTAGCAAAAAGCATACCGCCGACAACCGCCACGCCCATACCGTTACGCGCCGCACTTCCTGCGCCGACCGCCATTGCCAAAGGTAAACAACCAATGATAAAAGCCAGCGAAGTCATTAAAATTGGGCGAAGACGCAAGCCCGCCGCCTCAATCGCCGCTTTAACCGGTCTCATTCCTCTGTCAACGCGCACTTTTGCAAATTCGACAATCAGTATTGCGTTTTTCGCCGCCAAGCCGATTATCATTATTATTCCAATTTGCATGTAAACGCTGTCTTGCAAGCCGGCTTTTTGTACGCCGAACATTGCATAAAGTATCGATAAGCCCCATTCTGAAACAACCGCGCCAAAAATTCCCGTCGGTACTGTCATTAAAACTGCAAATGGTACTGTCCAACTTTCATAAAGCGCGGCAAGCATTAAGAATACAAAAACCAGTGCTAACGCCAAAACTTGTCCTGTTGAACTTGCAGCTTTTTTCTCTTCGCGGGATTGTCCCGACCATTCAATATTAAAGCCCGTGCCTGCCTCTTCGTGTACAACTTCTTCAATAGCATTCATAGCTTGTCCGGAGCTGTAACCGTCCGCCGCGTTGCCTTGAATTGCAACTGCGCGAGAAATATTAAATCTTGAAATTTGAGTGGGACCTGTGCTAAGGCGCGGCGTTATCAAAGTATCAAGCGGGATTTTTTGCCCGTCACTGCCCTTGACGAAAATAAATTTTGCGGCTTCAGCCTCCGAGCGGTACAAAGTATCAGATTGTAACATAACTTTGTACGTGCGCCCAAATTCGTTAAAGTCATTAACCTGCATACCACCGAAATTAACTTGTAAAGCCGTGAAAACGTCGCTTAAGCTTACGCCCAAAAGTTTAATTTTTTCTCTGTCAATGTCATATTCAACAGTTGGAGAGGCAATGTTAAAAGTTGTACGCACGCCTTGTAATTCGGGGCGTTGATTAGCCTTTGCAACGATTCTGTTTGTAATTTCGTTAAGTTCCTCGTTTGTGTGTCCTGCCATGTCTTGAAGTTGCAACGACCAACCGCCGACGTTACCTAAGCCGGGAAGTGCGGGCGGGTTAAACGCTATAACTTGCGCCTCAGGCGTAACCTGCGCGCCCAATCTGAACATTGTACCTATACAGGCATTAATTGACGCCTCCGGTCCGCGTTGTCCCCAAGATTTTAAACTGCAAACAATAATTCCCGCGCTCGGCTTTGAACCGCCGGAAAGAATATCAAATCCCGTTGCAGACATACAAATTTCAAGTCCGGGCATTTCTTTCATAACCGCCGCGCTTAACTTGTCAATCGTTTCAATCGTATGATTCATTGAAGTACCTTCCGGCAAACTTACAGCCGTCATAAAATAGCCTTGATCTTCTTCAGGTACAAATGTTGAAGGCAGCCTTGAATAAACCATTGCCATTAAAACACAAACTACCGCCAAACATACAAACGCCAAGCCGGAACGCTTGATAAATCCTGCAACAATTCCAACATAAGAATCTTTTGTACGTTCAAACCAGCGGTTAAACGCGCCAAACGCTTTATCAAAAATTCCCGCCTTTTTATTGGGGTCTTTCGGTTTTAAAATCATCGCACAAAGTGCCGGCGTCAAAGTTAAAGCTATAAAAGCACTTAAGCCCATTGAAATTGCTATTGTCAATGCAAACTGTCTGTAAAGTACGCCCGTCATACCGCCCAAAAATGCAACCGGTACAAAAACCGCCGCCAATACAAACGCAATAGCTACAACCGGTCCTTGTACTTCGTCCATTGCGCGTTCTGTTGCGTCGACAGGCTCCAAGCCGCTTTCCATGTGGTGCTCAACATTTTCAATAACAACTATAGCATCGTCAACAACCAAGCCTATCGCCAAAACCATTGCAAAAAGTGTAAGCGTGTTTATTGAAAAGTCCAGCAAAATAAAACTTGCGAATGTTCCAATAAGTGAAACAGGTACTGCCAACAGCGGTATTAATGTTGCACGCCAACTTTGCAAAAATACAAATATAACTACAACAACCAATACCAACGCCTCAACGAAAGTATGTGCAACTTCTTCGATTGATTCACGAATATAATCTGTTGAGTCCATAATTTGTCCGATTTTTAAACCGGGCGGCAAATCTGCTTCACTTTCTGCAACAAGTCTTTTAACTTCAGCAACCGTCGTCATTGCGTTTGCGTCACTTGTCAAAAGAATACCGAAACCTACAGCCGAATTGCCATTATACTTACTGATAATGTTGTACGCCTTTTGCCCTGTTTCAATTCTTGCAACGTCTTTCAAACGAACAAAGCCGCCTGCGCCGTCGCTTTTAATGATAATATCGCCAAATTCTTCAATCGTGGTTAAACGCCCTTGCACTTTGCCGGTATATTGTTTTTCTTGCCCGATATTAACAGGCATTGAACCGATTGTACCGGCGGCGGCTTGCTGATTCTGCTCATTAATTGCGGAGGTAACTTGCGAAACAGTTAAATCAAGTTCAGCCAATTTGTCAGGATTCAGCCAAACGCGCATTGAATAGTCCGCGCCGAAAATTTGAAGATCACCAACGCCATTGACGCGCTTAACTTCGTCCAGTAAATAAATATCTGCGTAGTTTTTCATAAAAGCGCGGTCGTATCTGCCGTCGGGCGAATACAATGCAAACATTAACGCCATTTGACTTGAAGATTTACGCGTTACAACGCCTACAGATTGTACCGCGCTCGGCAAACTTGCATTTGCAACGGCTACGTTATTTTGAACTTTAACAGCGTCCATATCGCTGTCAGTTCCAACTTCAAAGACAACAGACAAAGAATAACGCCCCGTGTCATCAGAGTTGGAGCTCATATAATCCATACCCTGCGTACCGTTTACTTGTTGCTCGATAACCTGCGCGATAGTTTGGTCAACAACTTCAGCATTTGCGCCGGTGTAAGTTGTACTAACTGAAACGGTCGGCGGCGAAATTTGCGGATACTGCGCTATTGGCAACTGAATACCCGCCAAAACTCCAACTAAAACAATAATCAAGGAAATGACGATTGCAAAAATTGGTCTGTGAATAAAAAACTTTGCCACGTCGTCGCCCCCTTATCGAATAATTTTAAAAACGCCCATTTTGCCCGATTTTAAAGACGTAGCGGCACTTTTATTTTTCTTAGGTATAAACCCTTTAACTTTGTTCAAAGATGCGTCTACGTGCATTTTAGCCTTGATTAAATCGATATTAAAACTTTTCACGTTGCCGCCCCCTTAAATTATAAATTTGACGTAAAGTTAAAAGTTGCCTGTAATTTTTACTGTAATGCTCATAGCGGCGATTTTGATTTTTGAAGTTATTTTTTGTTGCCGTGAAACTTTCAAATGAATTTTTGGGAATTTCAAGACGTTTAAGAAGACGTTTTAAAATTTTGTTAAAAATTTTCATAAAGCCGCCCCCTTACTGATTCAAATTGGCGGGAGCATTTGGATTGTTACTGGTTGCGCCGGAAATTGTATCAGTTTGATAAGGTGTTGTAACATTTGCAAGCGTAAAGCCCATTTCGCCGGGTGTAACTTCAGTTGCCGCTAAATCGATGCCCTCGCGCAGATTTGTTAAACCTTCAACAACGATTGTATCTTGTGCAGTTACGCCGCTTGTTACAACATAATAACTGCCAATTTGTTGTCCAAGTTCAACCGGCTTTGCAACAGATTTTCCATCTTCGCCGACAGCCATTACAAAAGATTTACCCAAAAGTTGTTGAACGGCGCGTTGCGGAACTAAAATAGCATTGGGAATAGTTTCGCCTGTCATTTTTACGCGGGCAAACATTCCGGGCATTAAAATTCCGCCATTATTTGGAAAAACCGCCTTCATAACTAAGGAGCCGGTATTATTTGCAAGTTCCCTGTCTGTTTCAACAATTCGCCCTTCATAGGGATATTCTCTGCCGTCAGAAAGTGTAATTGTAACGTGAATTGGATTATGATCCGCTTGCATTGATTGAACTGTCATAAATCTAAGATATTCATTTTCGCTGATTGAAAATTGGGCAAAAATTGGGTCAAGAGAACCGATAGTAACAAGGGTAGTTGTACCCGCGCCCACAAATGTACCAACTGCAACATCGTCAACGCCGAGTTGTCCACTCATTGGCGCGTAAATTTCAGTATCAGCCAAATTTTCCATAGCAAGTTGGACTTGAGCCGCCGCCGCCGCGCAAGCTGCCTCGCGGGCTTTTACCAATGCCGCTTGAGTTGTTACTGTTTGTTCGGCTATTGCATTTTCTTTTAAAAGCATTTCGTTTCGCTGTAAATCAATTTGCGCGTTTTGATAATTGACTTCAGCCTCTGCCAAAGTTGCACGCGCCGCCATTACCTGTGATTGATATTGCCGGTCGTCGATTTTGAAAAGTAATTGCCCTGCCTCTACGAATTGCCCGCCTATTACGTGTTTTTCTACGACGTTTCCTGAAATTTTGGATTGTACTTTAATTTCGTCCGTTCCTACTAATTGCCCCGCGTATTCACTGGAAAGCGGCGCGTCTCGTTGTACTACTTTCATAACTTTTACTTGTTGTTTAGGTGCCTGTGCTTGTTGCTGTGGTTGTTCTCCACAACCTGTAAAAATCGTTGCTGAAAATGCTAGTATAATTGCTGTCGAAATTATTTTCTTTTTTGAAAAAAACACACGTACCCCTCCTTCTTAAAAATAAAAAAAATCTGCAATAATTTTAAAATCTTGCAGATAAAAAGTCAATTCAAGTTATGGGCGCGGAAGTGTATTTTGGCTGAAAATGTACGTTAAAAAATTTTTTTTATTACGAATTTTTTTATTAACCTTATACAATTTAAAATTTTTTATTTTAAGCAGTCGGCATTTCTTTTTTTTAATTAGACGCATCCTGCGCAAAAGTGCCGCGCAAGTCCTATGCAACAATTTTTGGTAAAATCTTGCCGCCAATTTTTTGGCGTTTCAAAAAGCGTTTCGCGCAAGTCTGACGCCAGCAAGTCTAGTTTGAGGCTTTTTTTATACGGCTCCAAAATTCTTTCTTCCAAAATTTCTTTTGAGGTTAAATGCCGTGCAACTTTCGTAACTATTGGCAAATTTCCCGCTTTACGAATTTTTTTTAAAATTTTTTGCCCGCGTTCATTGAAGGCTAAAACTCTTGCGTAGTCTCCAACTTCCAAAATTTTTTCCGGCGTTAAATCCAGTAAAAAATGCAGCAATAATCTTTTGATGCGGCTAATTGGAAACCTGCGATTGACTACGCCGCCTACCAATTCATCAAAATTTTTTGCCACTCGCGCAGATTCTATCAGCTTAAATTCTATTCCCTCATTCATACCATAAATTTTTTTTAAATCTGCCAAACTTGAGGTTAAAATTTTTGAAAGTAACGGGCGAAATAAAAATTTTTCGTCAACAAATTCAGTTGATTTTAAAATTTCTAAAACATTTGGCGGTACTGAAATTTTTTGCCACTGCACAGGATTTTCATAAATTGCGCGCCTAATTTCTGTTGCACTTGAAATAACTTTGCCGCGTGGAATTAAAAGCGGCGTTACATTTTCCGGCAATGCCCGCAAATATTCAATCGCCAAAATTGTATTCGGCAAGCGCAAAAATTTTTCTTCAATCTGCGCGACTCCTGCTAAAATTTTTGTAACTGCCGCCGCGTATGACTTGCCGCTTGACATTTCCAATTTTAGTTTTTCGCCAAAATTTTCATCATTGAAAGTTGACGCCGCCAATTTTAATTTTTCTAAATCTGAAATTTCCGCGCCAAATGCTAAAGTGTCAATTCCAATTTTTGAAAGTAAATTAACCGCGCCGCGTGAAAAATCTTGAGCACTTCGTACCGCGTAAACAAAAGGCAATTCCAAAACTAAATCGACGCCGCCCTCAACTGCAAGCCGCGCCCGCGTCCATTTATCCAAAATCGCAGGAGTGCCGCGCTGTGTAAAAATGCCACTCATTACCGCTACAATTTCGGCATTTGAAAATTTTTTTATTTCTGAAATTTGGTAAGCGTGCCCGTTATGAAAAGGATTGTATTCAGCAATTATTCCAATCAATTTGCAACTTCCTTTAAAAAAATCCCCTAGAAAGTGTTTACAAATTTTAAAGACTTAACAAGTCGGCATTTCTTTCTTTAGAAGAAAGAAACGCCTGGCAAAGAAAGAA
>CALGGV010000271.1 GCA_937915725.1 uncultured Selenomonadales bacterium | reverse complement strand
TGCAAATGTTAGCGCGTGATTTTCATTTGGACAAAAATTTTGTATCTTTTTACCAACATAATTTAAAACCTGAAAAACTAATTGAAACAAAAGGAAATGTCAAATGCAATTAAAGAAAATCACTAATCGCCAAAAAATTTTTCTCTTAGTAATTTTTTTTAGTGTAATAATTTTGACTGCTGCAAATGTTAGCGCGCGTGATTCTCATTTGGACAAAAATTTTGTATCTTTCTATCAGCATCAAGGCTACGAATATTTTTTGAAAAAAGATTCTTTGCAATGGGAAATTGAAGATTCTCTGCGCTATGTTTATTTCAGCTACATTGTTTACGACAACATAAGACCTGAAAAAACTAATTGGAGCAATGAAAAGGAAATGGCGTTTGCTTACGACGTTGACGAAAGAAAAGTTTACTTTGTTGAAGAAGACGGAACTTTAAAATTTTTGAATCCGGAAGGCACCATTGCTGAAGGCGCAGGCTACGCGGCTGGCGCAGAAAAAATTTTTTACCTTGTATTTGGCGAAAAATTTTACGGTACTTACGAAGAAGATTTTTACAACAATATTGATTAATTTTTGAGGAGGATTTTTTAAATGGAAAATGCAATTATGGTAGCGGCGGCTCTTGTTGGAGCGGGTATTTGTATGGGTCTTGCGGCTATTGGCGCGGGCTTAGGCGATGGTCTTGTTACAAGCAAATTTATTGAAGGTATTACACGTCAACCTGAGGCGCAAGGCGCACTTTTCACTAACACTCTTATTTCTGTCGGTTTGATTGAGGCTATGGCTATTATCGCCGCTGTTGTTGCTTTGATTATGCTTTACGCTAATCCGCTTATTGGATAATTCGGAGGAATGACTTTTGAAAAAATTTAATGCAATGAAACTTGTAAGCTAATCGGGAGGTTTGCTTACATTTCAAGCCTCCATAAATAAAAAAATTTTGGAGGTTAAAGCATTGAACAGAGAAAACAAACGAAAACTTTTTGCCAAAGGATATTATAAAAATCACGCTTGCGACGAGCCGTTTATTTGCAAAAATTGCGGGCGTCTTGTTGTAGAAACGGGCGCGGGCAGTAAGCATCGTAACCACTGCCCGTACTGTTTGACAAGTCAACATTTGGACGACGAACCCGGCGACAGATATACTAATTGCGGTGGAATTATGGAGCCGGTTGCAGTTTGGATTAGAAAAAATGGCGAATGGTGCATTATCCACCGTTGCAAAATTTGCGGCGTGCTACATTCAAACAGAATTGCCGCTGATGATAATCCGTTAAAATTAATGTCTTTGGCAATGAAACCAATTTCTTCTCCGCCGTTCCCGCTTGATAGAATTGAAGAAATTACAGATTTAATCAGCGGCGACGGCGAATAAAAAAGGAGAGGGGGATTTTTCTTTGATAGAAATTAATGCAACAATGATCGCGCAGGTTTTAAACTTTCTGATTTTGGCGGCGATTCTGCGTGCTTTGGCTTACAAGCCGGTTGCAAAAATGTTAAAGCAACGTTCAGATAAAATTCAAGCTGATATTGACAAAGCTGACGCTGATAAAAAAGCCGCTGAAGAAACTTTGGCGCAGTATAAATCACAACTTGCAGACGCACAACGCCGCGCTCAAGAAATTGTTGACAAGGCAGAAATGACGGCGCGTCAAGAACGCGAGGCACTTGTTGCCGAAACTAAAAAGGAAATTGAACGCCTTAAACAAAATGCACAAATAGAAATTCAAAACGAACGCAACCGCGCCTTTGAACAAATGCAAAAAGAAATAGTTACTTTGAGTTTGGCGGCGGCTGAAAAAATCGTTGCCAAAAATCTTTCTTCAAAAGAAAATGATAAACTCGTTAGCGATTTTATTTCCGGTTTAAATGAAGATATGTTTAACGGCGTTAAGTAGGAGGCGGGCTAAATGTTAAATATTCAGCTTGCCACAAAATACGCCCGTGCTATTTTTGAACTTGCGCAGGAAGAAAATAAACTCGACGCCTACTCCAAAGATTTAACCAAAATCAATGAAGATGTTTTCGGCTTGCCGGAGGCTGTGAAATTTTTCCAAAATCCTTTAGTGCCGCATCAAGCGAAAAAAGATTTACTTTCTAAGGCGTTCAAAGATGAAATTTCTGAGGAAAGTATGAATTTTTTAATGTTGCTGGTTGATAAAAATCGAATTGGAATTTTTAAGGAAATTTATGAAATTTTCACGTCGTTAAAAAATACCGCGCAGGGGATTTTGGTTGCAGACGTTATAACGGCTTTTCCGCTTACAAAAACTCAAGAAACGCAACTTACAAAAAAACTTGCAGCTGTTACAGGCAAAAAAATTCAAATTCGCAAGCACGAAGATAAATCGATTTTGGGCGGCGTCATTGTAACAATCGGCGATAAAAGAATTGACGGTTCAGCCGCCGGTCGTTTACGTTCTTTGAAAAGCACGCTTGCCATTGGTAATTAAAAATTTTTAAACTTTTTGCAGTTAATCAGAGGTGAAGTAAATAAAATGAAAATAAATCCGGATGAAATTACTGCGATAATTAAGAATCAGATAAAAAATTACAACGTAGATTTAAACGTTGACGAAGTAGGAACGGTTATAGAAGTCGGCGACGGTATTGCACACATTCACGGCTTAGATAAAGCAATGTCGGGCGAACTTTTAGATTTCGGCAATGATATTTTCGGACTGGTTCTTAACCTTGAGCAGGATAATGTTGGTGCGGTTATTTTGGGGCGTGACAATGAAATTAAGGAAGGCGCAACAGTTAAACGCACTGCAAGAATTATGCAGGTTCCCGTCGGAGAAAATATGATTGGGCGCGTTGTTGACGCACTCGGACGCCCTATCGACGGCAAGGGACCTATTCAAACTGAAAAATCACGCCCTGTTGAATTTAAAGCTCCCGGTATTGCTGACAGAAAATCAGTTCATGAGCCGTTGCAGA
>CALGGV010000270.1 GCA_937915725.1 uncultured Selenomonadales bacterium | reverse complement strand
GAACAAGCGCAAAAAGTTACTTTGGAGTTTACAAATTATTTGAGAAAAAATTTTACGGCTATTGCTTACGGCGAAACAATTTCATTTTCTGAAGAATTGGAGCACGCAAAAGCATATTTATCTATTGAACAAGTGCAATTTGAAGAAAATTTATTTGTTGAGTACGACACGCCGCACGTAAATTTTAAAATTCCGCCGTTGACATTACAGCCGATTGTAGAAAATTCGGTTAAGCACGGGCTTGATCCTGATGCCGAGCCGTTACATATTTTAATTTTGACACGTGCAACAAAAAGCGGCAGTGAAATTATTGTTGAAGATGACGGCGTTGGACTTAAATTCGACGACAATAAAGAAAAATTCGCGTTGCAGAATATTAAAAAGCGGCTTGAAATATTTTGCGGCGGCAGTTTAACAATTTCACAACGTGAAGGCGGCGGCACTGTTGTAAAAATTTTTGTACCGTTGACACAAAAATAATTTTGCAAAAAAAATTTTCAATATAAAAAAATTATTCTTAAGGAGGATTCATATGAAGAAAAAGATTTTGGCGGCGTTGACTGCAGGTTTAATCGCTTGCGCACCCTTTACGGCAGTTGACGCAATGCCGCGCGACCAAATTGCCGCTATTCAGGTTAAAAAGGCTAAGGACTTCAAATTTTGGAACAAAAATTCAGCCGCCCATAAAAAATTGGTTGAATTTGTTACCGACGTAACCAATAAGCGCAGTAAAAATTTTATTCCTGTTGAAGACAGAATTGCTACATTTGATATGGACGGAACTTTTATTTGTGAAACTGCGCCGTATTATTTTGAATGGATGCTTTATTTGGAGCGCGCCCTTTATGACGAAAATTTTACTCCTTCAGACTACGACAGAGAGTACGCCCAAAAAATTGAAGAAGGTATCAGAGTAACAAAAAAATTTCCAAAAAATGTTGACGTTGACGAGGCAAAATCGCAAGAATCAGTTTTTGCCGGAATGACGCCCGCCGAGTATGAAAGATACGTGCAAAATTTTATGAACAAGCCGGTTGAAGGTTTAACAAATTTAAAATGGGGCGAGGCTTTTTACTTGCCAATGGTTGAAGTTATAAAATACCTGAAGGCGAATGATTTTACGGTTTATGTTGTCACGGGCAGCGACAGACCGACTATGCGCGTTTTGATAAGTAAAATTTTGGGCGTTCCCAGCAATAATGTTATTGGAACAGATCCAAAAATATTTGCGGCGCATCAAGGCGAAATTTCCGCCGATAATTACGTTTACCGCCACGATGATTATCTGATACGCGGGCAACTTACGCAGAAAAATTTAAAAATGAATAAAGTTGTTGCCATTGAACACGAAATAGGCAAGCAACCTGTTTTGGCGTTCGGAAATTCCAGCGGTGATACTTCTATGCTTAACTATGCACTTACCGGCAACAAATATAAAAGTGCGGCGTTTTTTGTAATTTGTGACGATTTAGAGCGAGAATTTGGAAATATTGCGAAGGCTGAAAGTTGCAGAAAACTTGCCAAAGAAAACGGCTGGAATACAATTTCAATGAAAAACGACTTTAAAACAATTTACGGCGATAATGTTAAATTGGCAAAATAAAATTTGATTAAGTACAAAGAAAAAAGCCCTTCGGCGATTGTCGAAAGGCTTTTCATTTGATAGATATTCAAGAAGTAAATTTTTTAAGGTGATTTAATTGAAACGAAATTTTTACTTGGGAATGGGCTTGATTGTAATTCTGATTGTCGGTCTTTTAAGTTACGGAATTTATTTGAACGCAGAAAGCGAAAATCAAATTACTCAAAGAATGAGTGAAAGGCGGTTACCCTTGCACGGCGCAAAAGTTACCACGCGCAATATTTATCCGGTTATTGAAGTGGATTTTATAAATTTTTATTCTGATGAAATGGTTGACGTTACCGCGCTGATTGACGGCAGAATTAATAATTTTTTTTGTGGAGAGAAATAATTTTGTTCGCGCCGGTGATTCTATTGCTGAAGTTTTTAATGAAGAAATTCCACTGCAAATTAATCAGGCTGACAGTGAAATTTTGGAGGCGGAAACCGCTCTTACTCACGCCCAAAATACTTATAACCGCTACGCTCAACTTGTTACATTGGACGCAATTTCCAGACAAAATTTTGACGAGGCTAAGGCTAATTTGGAATCTGCGCGAGCGAGACTTGAAAATTACCGCGCCAAACGCGCCCAACTTGCTATTCGTCAAACGCGCCAAGTTATTACCGCGCCAATTAACGGCGAAATTTTAAGATTTTATAAGCAAGTCGGCTCTTATATTAACGCAGGTACCCCCGTTGCTTTAATCGGTAATTTTGATGTTCTCCGTTTCAATATGGATTTTTTTAACGATACTGCGCGCCTTAAAATCGGACAGCCGGTTGAAGTCAGTTTTAATGATGAATCTTTTTCTAAGGCTTACGGCTCTAATTATTCCGCAGGCAACAAGGCAAATCAAACTTTTAACGCAAAACTAATTGATATTTCACCGCCAATGACTCAAGCCGCCGAAATTAGAAAATTGACGTGGGAACTTGATAATACAGTTGGTCTTTTGGAGCCGGGATTTTATGAAGATGCTGAAATTCGCTCTACGCTTGGCAAAACTTGCTTGACTATCCCGCTCAATGCAACTTTCGACAATAAAAATAATTTTGTCTACGTTGTTGAGGACGGTACTTTGAAACTGCGCGAAATTGTTTCCGGCGTCAGCGATAAAAATTTTCTTGAAGTTGTTTCCGGCTTAAATGAAGGCGATATTGTTATAACTTCGTCGGCTGAAGGGCTTAGCGAAGGCTTGAAAGTTGAAGTTACACTTGACGAGGAGGCGAATTAATTGGAAGACGGCAGTAAAATTTTTAGTCGTGCGGCTCTTGATAAATTACGTTCCCCCGAAAAACTTGATACGCTACTGCCAATAACCACTCCGCTAACGTGGATGGCACTTGCTGCAGTGGCGTTACTTTTATTTTCAATAATTCTTTGGTCTATTTTCGGCTCATTCACTGAAAAGGCTGAAGGCGTCGGCTTGATTATGGACGCGGCGGGCGTTGTCAATGTTACTCACACGCAAAGTGGCAGAATTAAAGAAATTGCCGTACATTCCGGCAGTCACATTTCAGAAGATGAACTTATTGCCCGCGTTGAACTTCCCGAACTTGTTGCAGATGAAACTGTTACCAAACACAGTGCAGAACTTTCTTCCAACAAAGATGACACTATGGAGCGCGTTTATCGTTCCGATACAAAAGAATATCAAGGCGTTTTGGCTAAAGAAATTCACAGCGTTTACAACGGCGTTGTTGATAAAATTTTTGTGCGCGTTGGGCAATTTGTCCCCGCCGGTACTCCTATTTGTTCGGTACGTTTAACTGAAGGGCGCGAAGATTTAACCGGCGTTTTTTATATTCCGCTTGATAAAGGTAAGCGCGTTGAAGTCGGGCAAACTATTCAACTTGCACCAAACGGCGTTGATATTTCACTTGCAGGAAGTTTAATTGGCGTCGTCCGCAGTGTTTCAGAATATCCCGTATCTTTGCAAGCCGTTGAAAACGAAATCGGCAACCCTCAACTTGCTCAAATGATTATGGCTAATTCCAATAATGCCGTTATGGAAGTCAAATTTGATTTAGTCAAAGATGAAAATTCTGAAAGCGGCTACCTGTGGACTTCTTTTGTTGGCGAACACAAAAAAATTTCAGCCGGAAGTTTTTGCAAAGGTTCAATTATCATTGACCGCCGTCCGCCTATTTCAAAAGTTTTTTATAAGTTAAGCCAATGGTTAAGGAGCAGCTGAACTATGTTTGAACGTATTAAAAATTTTTTCGGCGGTACCGGCAAACGCGCTGAAGTTCCAACAATTTTACAAATGGAAGCTACCGAATGCGGCGCGGCAAGTTTAGCAATGATTTTGGCAAGTTACGGGCTCTGGATTCCCCTTGAAAAAATACGCGTTGAATGTGGCGTCAATCGTGACGGCTCTAAGGCGTCTAACATTATTAAAGCGGCAAAAAAAAGAAATTGCGAAGTTCACGGCTACCGCTGGGAGGCTGATAATATTCGTGAAGAGGGAGAATTCCCTATGATAATTCACTGGGAATTTAACCATTTCGTAGTTTTGGAAGGAATTATTGGAGACTTTGCATATTTGAACGATCCTGCAATGGGGCGGCGCAAAGTTGCGTGGGAAGATTTTTTAACTTCCTATACAGGCGTTGCTATCACTGTTAAACCGGCTGAAAACTTTAAAAAAGAAGGCGAACGTTACAACGTTGTTAAAGTAATTACCGAAAAACTTTTGCAAGATAAAGCGGCTATGATTTTTATGATTATCCTTTCGCTGTGCATGCTTATTCCGGGACTTGCCACGCCCGTTTTCAATCAAATTTTTATGGACGATATTTTGACGGGGGAGCATCGCGAATGGATTTTTAATTTTATGCTTGCAATGACAGTTTCATTTGTTATTTGCGGCGTTATGAATTGGTTACGCGCCGTTATTTTGACTCGTTGGCAACAAAGATTGACGCTTACAGATTCATCTAAATTTTTTCGCCATTTGCTGAAATTGCCAATGTCTTTTTTCCATCAAAGGTACGCGGCGGAAGTTGCAAGCCGTGTTAGTTACAATGGCTCGGTTGCGGGCGTTTTATCGGGAAGTGCCGCAACTGCCGTTTTAGATTTTTTCGTGGCAATTTTCTTTTTGGTGTTACTCTTACAATACAACGTTACTTTAACTCTTATTGGTATATTTTTTATAGTAATAAATACTGCAGTTTTTTTCGCAATGCGCCGCAAACTTACTGATACTATGATGAAAATCCAGCAGGACTCCGGCAAAGAATACGGCGTTGCGATGAACGGGCTTTCAATGATTGACAGCATTAAAGCGAACGGCACGGAGGCTGATTTTTTCACGAAATGGGCGGGTTATCGTGCAAAAATTTTATTAAGTTCTCAAGAAACGGCTATGTGGCGATTGTCATTTAATTTATTGCCGACTCTTTTGGGCGGACTCAACGGCGCGTTAATTATGACTATTGGCGGTTTTTCAATTATGGACGGCGTTATGACTGTTGGTACTTTTACCGCTTTTCAATCACTGATGGGGAATTTTCAAGCTCCTGTCGGCAAAATTTTGGGGCTAAATGATACTCTTCAATCTACTGAAATGCAAATGCATCGCCTTGACGACGTTCGCCGTTATGAAGTTGATAAATTGAATTTTCACGAAGTTAATAATCCCAACTTTACTAAAAAAAGATTATTGGGCGAATTGGAATTACGAAATATAAATTTTGGATATTCGCCGCTTGAAAAACCTTTGCTTGAAAATTTTAATTTGCATTTAAAGCCCGGTCGTTGGGTTGCGATAGTTGGAGCGAGCGGCAGTGGAAAATCTACACTTGCTAAAATTGTTACGGGTTTATATGAAGAATGGAGCGGCGAAATACTTTTTGACGGCGTCAACCGCAGAAATATTCCGCGCGCAGTTATTGTTAATTCTCTTGCCGCTGTTGATCAAGATATTTTTCAAATTAGCGGTACCGTGCGCCAAAATATCACGTTGTTTGATGATTCAGTAAGACAAGAAGACGTTATACAGGCGGCTAAAGATGCTTGCATTCACGAAACTATTTTGAATTTGGACGGGAATTATTTTGCCGAAGTTAAAGAAGGCGGTTTCAATTTGAGCGGCGGGCAACGTCAAAGAATGGAAATAGCGCGGGCGTTGGCTGTTAATCCTTCAATTTTAATTTTGGACGAGGCTACAAGTGCGCTTGATCCCGTTACTGAACAAATTGTACTTGAAAATATACGGCATCGCGGCTGCAGTTGTTTAATCGTGGCGCACAGACTTTCTACCATTCGTGATTGCGACGAAATTATAGTTTTGGAACGCGGCAAAGTTGTGGAGCGCGGCAAGCACCGTGAAATGATTTTACACGACGGACCATATAAAAGACTGATTGAGGAGCGCGAACAAGAAGATGGCTAAGATTTTTTCAGGGGAACGTTTCCTGCTTTCAGACGATAAAAATTTTTTGAAAATAACTGCGGGGCGCGTCGAAGTATACGCAGTTACAAAAAGCGCAGAAACTTTTAATCAAGATTTTTTAATGAAGTGCGCGGCGGGCGAGGCGGTATTTCCTGCGCTTGATGATTTTGATTTAGTGGAAATTTTAATTTACGCGGTTGAAGATTCTGAATTTGAAATTTTACCGCTTGAAAATATTTCTGACGACGAATTAAAAAATTTCGCTCAGGATTGGTTTAACAAATTGGTAAAAATTTCGTGGCTTAAACTTTTGGCAGATAAAGGCGACGATACCCTGCGCGAGTGGCAAAACTCAAATATTTTTAACGTTGAAAATGTTCACGAAAAATTTGTAAACTGCGAGCAAATTTTTTCAACTTTAGTTGGAGTTCGTTTTCTTGCTAAAGACAAAAGACTTGCTGCAAGAATTGAAGTGCGGGAAAATCAAAAACTTCGCTTAATTGAAAATTCTGTAGCTAATCTTTTGGGCGAAGAAAAAATTTCTTATGATGACGCGGAAAAAAATAAATCTGAAAAACTTGGAGAAACAAGCTTTATTGTTAAGTGCGTGGCGAAGGCGTTAAAAATGTCAACGCCGGATTTACAAATTAACGCCGAAATTACAAAAAAATTGGATCAAGTAGGACTTTTGCGGCGGCTGATACAAAAAGCAAATATGCAAATGCGTTTTGTAACTTTAACAAAAGACTGGTACAAATTTGACAGCGGCGTGATAATCGGCTATTACGGAGAAACAAAACAACTTGCGGCGTTTTTGCCGACTGCGCCGAATAAATATAAAGTCGTGACAAAAGATTTACCTGAAGGGTTGCCGGTTACAGACGCAGTGGCGGCGAAAATTGATAAAGATGCCTTTGTTTGCTACGCGGGATTTCCGGCGCGAAAACTCAAGGTAATGGACTTGCTTAAATTTATGTTTGAGCAAAATTGGCGGAGCGACTACAAAACAATTTTGGCAATTAGCGTATTTGCGGGATTTGTGCCGCTTGTCACGCCAATTATCACAGAAACAATTTTTTCAGATATAGTGCCAATTTTGGACAGAAAAGGACTTGTAACAGTTACGCAGGTAATGATGGTAACAAGTTTCACAATGGCGGCGTTGGGAATAATTCGCTCGGTAGCAGTGATGAGAATTTCGACGCGCTTAAATATGGCAACTGAGGCGGCACTTTGGGGGCGGCTTTTAACATTGCCGGAAAAATTTTTCAGAAGGTTTCAAAGTGGCGAACTTGCAAGCCGAATGAGTGGAATAAATTCATTAAAAAGTTTAATTGAAGGTAATTTTATAGCGTCGGTATTCAGCACGATTTTTTCAATCTGGAGTTTATTTTTAATGTGTTACTACAGTTTGAAATTAACAGCGGCGGCAGTTGGAGTTTGGCTGATTTGGATTATAGTTACATTTTTTATATATCGACGGGTATTGGGTTTTCAGCGAAATTTGATAGAGGCGGGCAACCGTTCAGCGGGAATGATCCAGCAAATATTTGCAGGATTGGCGAAATTTAGAATAGCTGGCGCGGAGGAACAAGCATTTAATTTATGGAGTAAAATATTTGGCGAAAGTTGGGGCTGGAATTTAAAATTGCGGTGGCAAAGCAATTACAATATGATTATTGGAAGTATCCAGCCGTTTATATTAACAATGTTGCTGTACTACGTGGCACTTATGGACACACAAACGGTAAACGGACAACCGCAACAGGGCATAACATACGCGCAATTTTTAGCATTCAGCGCGGCATATTCCAGTTTCAACGCAACTTTAAATTCGTTAATCCCCTTAGTCGGAGAATATTTTTCTATTCAACCGCACATAGAAAATTTGCGCCCAATTCTTGATGAAGAACCTGAAACTACAGACGATAAAAAAGAGGCGGGAGTGTTAAGCGGCGCGGTTAGTGTTAATAATTTGAAATTTTCATACGGGGAAAATTTACCGGACGTTATAAAGGGAATAAGTTTTGAAATAAAATCCGGAGAAAATGTGGCGATAGTAGGGAAAAGCGGCTGCGGAAAGTCAACATTGGTGAGGCTTTTACTCGGTTTTGAAAGTCCAAAAAGCGGAAGTATTTCATTTGACGGCTACGATTTATCAGAATTAAGTTTACCGTCGGTACGTTCACAAATGGGAGTAGTTTTACAAAACGGGCAGTTGATGAGCGGTGATATTTTCACAAATATAATCGGCACTGCGAATTTGACGCAAGAAGATGCGTGGGCGGCGGCAGAATCTGCAGGAATTGCTGACGATATTAGAAAAATGCCAATGGGTATGCAAACTGTAATTTCTGAAGGCAGCAGTAATATTTCCGGCGGACAACGTCAAAGACTTTTAATCGCCCGTGCATTGGCGGCGCG
Organism: uncultured Selenomonadales bacterium; assembly: GCA_937915725.1. Taxonomy (GTDB): domain Bacteria; phylum Bacillota; class Negativicutes; order Selenomonadales; family Selenomonadaceae; genus Quinella. The sequence continues at coordinate 3,822 of CALGGV010000270.1, read as the reverse complement.
TCCTTCGATTTTAATTTTCGACGAGGCAACCAGCGCACTTGATAATAAATCGCAAGCAATAGTTACAAGTAGCATTGAAAAATTGAACGTAACTAGGATTGTTATCGCTCATAGACTTTCGACAATTCGCAACTGTGATAGAATTATTGTAATGGACGCCGGCAATATTGTTGAAAGTGGAACTTTTGACGAACTTGCAAACGGCGGCGGTTTATTTTCACATTTGGTTAAACGCCAAACAATTTAAGCTGAAAAACATTTGTCATCTGTTTTAGTTTTGAAAATATCTTCAAAGACGCCTATCTTGAAAAACAATGATTCTTTCACTTACCAACATGCTGTTAAAGTTCTCCACGTAAAAACCGTTTTCATTATCCAGCGTTTACTGTGGCACGAAGATTTTTTTATGTTTTTACGCTTTGGCAAATATATTCCAATTTAATCACCGGCTAAATTTTATCTTACTTTCTGGCACTTTTTAAACACGTTCTAACAAAGAATTGATATTCCAATTTTCAAGCTCCCAAATGTAACGCGGGATTAGATTTTTGGAAAATTTTTTGATTGAGAAATTCATCAACTCCCAAGTTTTCTCCATTTCTAAGTTATTAGCGGAATAACAGCAACACAGCATAATTCTCACCACGTAAAGCATCAGCAATAAGTCCAACTATAAAATTTTGATTTTTTAACATTTTATGTGACAAATTGGCAGTAAGTTTTATTCATTAAAAATAATTTTTCTTAGTCGAGTATTGGGAAATAAAGTGAAAGCATTTTTTTGCCGACTTGAGATTAATAGAAAGCTAGGCAATAATTGCATTTTTTTGTTTTGCGTCCGCCGATGTGCTAAGATTTTTAAGGCGATTGTATTCATCTTCTAATTTTGTTTTCCACTTCTTTAATTCTTCTTGTCGGAGTTCCAACGAAAATTTAGTTTCAATCCGATATTAATACTGGTAAAAATTAAAACCAAAATCAAATTTTTTAGCCGCTTTTAGTATTTTAATTTTTTTGCACTAAAGTTTTTGAGATTTCCATTGAGGAAAATATTTTTGGCAATAAGCAAGGCGCGGTTCGGTTTTATTACTTTCTGCCTCAACTCCGCCAATTTGTTTTCAGAAGTTTCTTGTTGAGAGTACAAGGCGTAATATTATTGTCGTAGATTATCTTTGAGGTCGGGCAAAGTATCGTGAATGACGGGCTCGCTTTTTTCTTCCAAAGTGCGGCATTTGCTTAAAATATTTTCACTGGTCTTTTGCATTTCTTCCAAAATTTCAAGGCTTGCTTGAAAAAGCTGATGCGCTACAAGTTAGATATTTTGGTAATATCTCTTCTTCAATTTTTCAAAATGGCATATCTGATGCAAAGATTTTGTAAAAAATTCGAGAATATAAATCTTCATTCCAATGCATTGAATTTTACGATATTGGAAATGAAAATTGAAGGAAAACTACGAGCGGTAAGTCCCGCTTGATTTACCAATTATAGGATTTCAAATTCTTTACTAGTTGTTCGATTTATATCGTCTTGGACGAAAAAATAAAGGTGTTGAAATTTCTTTAAATCGACGAAAAATGGAATGCGGGAATGTGATTTTTGTATTACTATGTATTCTTCAGCACTCTTAAATTTTGAGTCACTTCTCGATTTAAGGGACAAAAAATAAATGCTAAAATTTGGCGCAAGTACAGATTCTCTTTGCACTTTAATCCGGTTGATAAAAATTTCAATAACAATCTAGATTTACTCTGTAAGTATTCTATGTTTTTATCCTGAAATTGATTAATTAGCTTATTGATACAATCGCCGTCAACAAAGACTGATTCAATGATATTAGCCCCAACCCAGCGCACACCCCAAGAAATTTTGGAGTTTATGTGTGGGAGGGCTCATTTGAATATTCATTTTGTCACCAACCATTAATTATCGCCAAAAATTATTTTGTTATAATGCAACAAAAATCGAAATTTTAATCTCGCTTTTTAATGACTTCAATAATATCTTTAGCCTCGATAATCTCAGTTTCGATAGTGCCATCGTCTTTGTCAATATCAACAACGTATGCAATGCCTGCCTTTAAAACGTCTGCAATATAAGCTTTTTCGCCACTCTTCAATAAAACCTTATCAAATTCTTCGATTTTCATTTTTGTTCACGCCTTTTATCAACATAAATGCTGGTTAATCTGATTTCTCCCGTTTCTGAATCGATAATCCAGCCGGTAGTAACTAATGCTGTTTTTCCGTTTGCTCCTGCCAATTCCATTGTTATTTGGAAAGGTTCACCGTATTGAGTTTTGATGCGACGTTTGCCCGTGCTTTATTGGCGTTGCCTTCAGGATTTAGCGCGTATTATCAACCGCGTAGGGACAACTTTTTCGCCATTAGCCAATCTGCGTATAATATCTTCACCGCGTTTTAATTCAGCGTCCTTTTGCTTTGCAGGGCAGTTCTTTCCCCACTGTTCCAAAGTCATACTTTGCTCAAGGTAGACTATTTTATTACAAAATATAAAAAAACCGCACTTTCAAAAGATTGTGCGGTTTAATTTTTTACGCTAAAATTTTTTCTGCAACTTCAGAAATTGGAATAATTTCTTGCGTCGAAATTTCAAGATTTTTAACAGTTACGTTAGAATTTTTAATTTCGTCCTCACCGATAATCAGAGCGAATTTTGCGCCGGATTTTGCCGCCTGTTTCATTTGCGCCTTTAAACTGCGCTTTGCAAAATCCATTGTTGCAGAAATATTTTTGCGCCTAAGTTCAGTTAGCAAATTAAAACCAAAAATTTCAGCCTCCGCGCCAACTGCCACTATAAAGGCGTCAAAATTATTTTTTTCAGCTTGCAACAAATTTTGTTTTTCAAGCGCAATTAAAATTCTTTCGATACCGGCAGCAAAACCAATACCCGGCGTAGGAGTGCCGCCAATTTCTTCAATCAAGCCATCATAACGCCCGCCGCCTGCAACCGCTGACTGTGCGCCTAACGGCAAATATTGAATTTCAAAGGCGGTTTTAGTGTAATAATCCAAGCCGCGTACAAGCCGTGAATCAATTTCAAAATTTATGCCCGCCGCCTTTAAAAATTTCTGAACTTGTGCGAAATGTTCCCTACATTCATTACAAAGGCAAGTTTCAATTTTGGGTGCGTCCTCGATAAATTCTTTGCCGCCGTCAATTTTACAATCTAAAATTCTTAAAGGATTTTTTGAAAGTCTGTGCTTGCAATCGTCGCAAAGTTCCTCGATATTTTCGCTGAAATAGTGCTGAAGTTTTTGACGATAGACAGGGCGGCATTTTGGACAGCCGACAGTATTAATTTTTAATTTTAAATCGTCAAGCCCCAAACTTTTCAGAAAATCCCATGCCAATAAAATAATTTCTGCGTCAAGTGCGGGATTTTGTTCGCCCAACGCCTCAACGCCGAATTGATGAAATTCCCGTAACCTGCCGGCTTGCGGTCTGTCGTAGCGAAACATTGAACCAATATAAAAAAGTTTTACCAAATTTCCGGCGGCGTACAATTTATTTTGAAGATAAGCGCGTACAACCGACGCGGTATTTTCCGGGCGCAAAGTTATTGAACGGTTGCCGCGATCCGTGAAGGTGTACATTTCTTTATCAACAACGTCCGTACCTTCACCAATTCCGCGCTGAAAAAGTTCGGTATGTTCAAAAGTTGGCGTGCGAATTTCTTCATAGCCGTAATTTTTACAGATTGTGCGAATTTTATTTTCAACGAAAAGCCAATTTTCAATTTGTTCAGGCAAAATATCTTTAGTGCCTCTCGGCGCGTTTGTCAGCAAATTTATTCCTCCTA
>CALGGV010000269.1 GCA_937915725.1 uncultured Selenomonadales bacterium | reverse complement strand
TAAAATTTTTTCTCAAATAATTTGTAAACTCCAAAGTAACTTTTTGCGCTTGTTCGGGATTCTGCGCACACAAATAATAAATGCTTGTCATCGTATTGTAAATAAAGTGCGGGCGCATTTGCAAAATTAAAATATTCGCCTGCTGATTAATAATTTCCCGCTGTTGCTTGAAAAATTCACTCACATAATCAGAAAAAACTATCGCAACCATTTCCGCCGTAGAAAAAATCAATCCGAAGGCTATCATAAAATCCGAAATATTCATTGCGTGCATAAGCGTTCCAAGAGTAAATGTAACCAGATATAACAAAAACGCCAAAAAATATCTTTTCGATAAAAATTTTTTCCTGCGAATGACGCCAAAAATATTCAAAAACAATATTAAAATTATCGGCAATACAAAAAGAAAATACCATTCACCACGATAAAAATCTTCTGCCGTGACATAATAAAAAATTTCTGTAACCTGCGCGACGCCGAGCAAAATTAAATATATTCCAAATAAAAATGCTACCGCGTAAAACAATTTGTTCCGCAAACTTTCGCCGCAAAAACGCAGTAAATAAATTGTGAAAGCCGGCGGCGTCAAGGCGTAACAAAATCCCTCAAAAAAAATTGCAATTCTTTCTTCCGTCAACAATTCCGCAGATTTCCACGTAGTTACATCGACAGTCCACGCAATTATCAGCAATGTTAAATTTCCAAACATTAACGCAAAAAATTTTCTGTTCAATGAATTTATTCCGGGCATAAATACAGAAATAAAAATTCCGAAAATCGACGCCAAAAACATTACGCCCAACAAAAAATAACTTATCGCGTAGTCCAAACTCATAATATTGCACCTATATCCAAATGGGAGGGGGGGGGCAGGGGATAGCGCAGATTGTTCAGTTGCGCTTTCAGGTTTTCGGCGGTAATGGGCTTTAATAAATAACCGCTTGCGCCGGTGCTCCACGCCTTAAAAGAATATTCAATATAAGCCGTCAAAAAAATTATATTTGTGCGCGGATTTATTTCCAAAAATTTTTTGCTTAACTCAAGCCCGTTGGTTGTTCCCAATTCAATATCCAAAAAGGCGAGCGAGACCTTATTTTTTTTTGCAAAATCAATCGCCTCCGAAGGACGAATAAAACCGAAAATATTTGCATTGGGCAAAGCTCCTGCGATAACCGGCAACGAACCTTGAACAATAATTTTTCTGTCATCAAGGATAATCACATTCAATTCAGTTTCGCCTTCCAGTAAATTTTTTATAAAATCTTGTTCATTTACATCAAGAGCTTTACAAATTCTTTCAATCATAAAAATATCAGGCAAATTATAAGCATTTTCCCATTTTGCAACTACGGAGCGGGTAACAAAAATTTTTTCAGCCAATTCTTGTTGCGTCATTCTTTTTGAAGTTCGTAAATTCTTTAAAGTTTCAGCAAAATTTTTGTTCATAATTAATCCCCTCCAAAAACATTTGGTTTTTCATTTTACATTCAGAATTTGTAAAAATCAAAAAATATTCTACATTGGAACGATTTTTGACGCGATTTATTGGATATTTTAAAATTTCAACAAAATTTATGAAAATTAAATGAGTGGATAAACCAAATGAAAAAAATATTTACGATTGATTCTTTGATAGTATGTTTTATTTCGGGGCTCGGCTATGGATTAGCCTTTGAAATTCCTCAAATTCTCGGCTATGAAATGTGGCAAAGTTCAATTATTTGTTTGGCTGTCGGCGGAATTTTAGACGCGGTTGCAACAAAAATCATTTTTAGCAAAGTTGTACAAAATAATAATCTGAATAGAATTTTAGTTTTTATTGCGTATTTCTTAATATTTCTCGGCGTTCAATATGTTGTCCTTTCGTGGAAAGATTTACCTGTGCTTGAGTATTTACTGGGGCAATATCTTTATGTAATTATCCCCGCAATTTTGGGATTTGCAATCAGTGCGACTAAGCGTTGGTATTTAACGCGGAAAATTCGCAAGCGTTACGGCGACGGCAGCAAAGGTTTTTTGTATGACGATATGTTAAGCCGTGCCGAAATTGAAGAATTTAACAAGCAGAATCAGCCAATTACAGGCAATTACAATAAAAAATATGCAGTAAAAACTAAAACCGGTATTTTTGTCGGCTACAAAGAAAAAAACTGTATATTTTTTTCCGGTATTCCATATGCAAAGCCGCCGGTAGGAAATTTGCGCTGGAAAGCTCCGCAGCCGTTACCTGAATCTGAGAAAGTTTTTGAGGCTAAATATTTTGGCGCGTCCGCAGTTCAAGTTGAACACGAAGGCTCAATTTTGAAACATCACAGGCAAAGTGAAGATTGTTTGACGCTTAATATTGGTTTTAAAAATTTGGACACTGACAAGAAAAAACCTGTTATGGTGTTGTTTCATCACGGCGATTTTTCTTACGGCGGCTCGGCTGATCCTCTTATGTACGGCGAAAATTTGACAAGTACCTATTCTGATTTTGTTGGAGTGAGTTTTAATTATCGACTCGGAATTTTTGGCTTTATTGATTTTTCTGATATTCCCGGCGGCGAAAATTATCCTGACGCTTTAAATCTCGGCTTGCTTGACCAAATTGCCGCGTTGAAATGGATTAAAGAAAATATTTCTGCCTTCGGCGGCGACCCCAATAATATTACTGTAGTTGGTTTTGAATCCGGCGCAATTTCTATCAGTTTGCTTGCCGCCTGCAAAGAGGCGAAAGGTTTATTTCAAAGGGCGTTCATTTTTTCCGGCAGTACCGAAAATGCCTTTGAAACTCCTGATTTTTCAAAAAAATTAGCTGAAAATTTATTAAAAGAAACTTCTACAAATACAATGCAGGAACTTCAACAACTTTCAACTGAAAAACTAAAAGCCGCCGCGCAAAAACTTTTTACTAATACGGCGGCGGCTCCAACTTGCGACGGCAAACTTATTCCTGCAGATATTTTTAAAAATTATCACAATGTAACCAATAAAGGTATAGATTTTATTATAGGTATTCCGAGT
>CALGGV010000268.1 GCA_937915725.1 uncultured Selenomonadales bacterium | reverse complement strand
TGAGTGAAACGCCCAAAATCATCAACCCAGCGAATACTTCCATCTTTGCGAATAATTCTGTATTCAACGTAGTCAATTTTTTTATCGTGCGTTGCAATTTGTTCTTTGATAGATCTTTGAACGGCGGCTAAATCGTCGGGGTGAACAATTCCCGGAAAAGTGTAGCCTGTCAATTTTTTAAATTCGTCCAGATTTTCACAGCCGAAAATTTCAAGCATTACGTCATTTGCGTACAAAAGTTCTTCCTTTTCATCTGCGCGATAAATGAAAAAGCCGCCGGGCATTTTTTCGGTTAAATGATCCAAAATTGGTAATTCAGATTCTACAGCAACCATTTTTTTCCTCTTTTAGGCAGTAGGCAAAAGGCAGTAGGCAGTAGTAAAAACTTTTGCCTCTTGCCTTATGCCTCTTGCCTACTTCACAACAACATTAATCAGCTTGTTAGGCACGGCGATAATTTTAACAATTTTTTTATTTCCAATTAAATTTTGGACGCGCGGCAAGGTCGGAGCAATTTTTTCAAGTTCAGCCTTGCTTAAATTTGTTGCAACGGTAATATGTTCACGAACTTTGCCGTTAATCTGCACAACAATTTCAACAGTATCTTCAGCAATGGCGGATTCTTCAAATTTCGCCCAATTTTGTTTGTGAACGTCGCCTTCAAAAAAGTTGCTCCACAATTCGGCGGTAATGTGCGGCACAAACGGCGCAAGCATTATCAAAAGATTTTTGGCAAATTCACGCGCAAGGTTAGGATTAATTTCTTTGTCTTGAAAATTGTGCGCGGCGTTTACCAATTCCATAAGCGCACTAATCGCCGTGTTAAATGCAAATCTGTCGTGTAAGTCTTCGGTAACTTTTTTTATAGTTTTGTGAAGTGTACGGCGTAAAGTTTTTTCGTCTTCAGTCAAAGTTGCAACGTCATAATTTTCTGCGCCGGCTTTAATTGCATTTTCAAAAATTCCCAAAATACGCCAAACTCTGTTTAAAAATCTGAAAGAACCCTCAACGCCTTGATCGCTCCAGTCTAAATCACGTTCAACCGGCGCGGCAAACAAAATGAAAAGCCTTGCAGTATCTGCGCCGTATTTTTCGATAATTTCTTCAGGCGATACAACATTTCCCAAAGACTTTGACATTTTCGCTCCGTCTTTGATAACCATTCCTTGAGTAAGCAAATTTGTAAACGGCTCGTCATAGTCTAACATTTTGGCGTCGCGCAGGACTTTTGTAAAAAATCTTGAGTACAGCAAATGCAAAATTGCGTGTTCAATTCCGCCTATGTATTGGTCAACCGGACTCCAATAATTGACAGTTTCGCGCTCGAAAGGTTTTTCGGTATTGTGCGGGTCGGTGTATCTTAAATAGTACCAACTTGAACAAATGAAAGTATCCATTGTATCAGTCTCACGCCGCGCCTTGCCGCCACATTTTGGGCAGGTACAATCGTTAAATTTTTTGCTTGTTGAAAGTGGACTCAACGCGCCCTGTTTAAATTCCACGTCGTCAGGCAGTAAAACCGGTAAATCTTTTTCAGGTACTAAAACTTCGCCGCACTTTTCGCAGTAGATAACGGGAATTGGTGCGCCCCAATATCTTTGACGAGAAATTAACCAGTCGCGCAGTTTGTAATTAACTTTGCGCGTACCGATTTTTTTATTTTCCAGCCAATCGATAATTGCGCCCTTTGCCTTTTCGTTTTGCATACCGTCAAATTCGCCGGAATTAATCATTACGCCGGGCTCAATGTAAGCATTATCCATTTCAGAAAGTTTCAACGGCGCGGCGGGATTGTCGATAACCAAAATTTTTTCAAGATTGTATTTAGTGGCAAACATCCAGTCTCTTTCGTCGTGAGTTGGAACGCCCATAACCGCGCCCGTGCCGTATTCAAACAAAACGTAATTTGTTATCCAAATTGGAACTTTGCGCCCGTTGACGGGATTAACGCAGTAAACGCCGGTAAAAATTCCTTTCTTTTCGGATTCACTGGACGTGCGCTCCATATCGCTCATATTGCGCGTAGTTTTTATAAATTCCCTAATTTCATTTTCGTTAGGTTGACCTTCGATTAATTTTTCAATCAGCGGGTGTTCGACTGCCAACGCCATAAAAGTTATACCAAAAATAGTGTCAGGGCGGGTGGTATAGACAGAAATTTTTTCGTCAAAGTCAACAACCTGTAAAGAAAATTCCGCGCCCTCACTGCGCCCTATCCAATTTTCTTGCATAGTTTTGACTCTTGAAGGCCAGCCCTGCAATTTTTCCAAGTCTTTCAAAAGTTCGTCCGCGTAGTCAGTAATTTTGAAAAACCACTGCGCCAAATTTTTTTTGTGAACTTCATTATCACAACGCCAGCATTTGCCGTCGATAACTTGTTCATTCGCTAAAACCGTACCGCAAGTATCGCACCAGTTGACGGACGCCTCTTTTTTGTAGGCAAGCCCGCGCTTGTAGAAAAGTTCAAAAAGCCACTGCGTCCAGCGGTAATAATCTGCGCGACAAGTTTCAACTTCCCTGTTCCAATCGTAAGCAAGCCCCATTTGTTTTTGTTGGCGAATCATATTTTTAATATTTGAAAAAGTCCAATCGCCGGGCTTAACGCCGTGAGAAATTGCCGCGTTTTCGGCAGGCATACCAAATGCATCAAATCCCATTGGGTGTAAAACGTTAAAGCCAGCCATTTTGCGATAACGCGCCACTACATCGCCGATTGAATAATTTCTTACGTGCCCCATGTGTAAATTTCCACTCGGATACGGGAACATTTCAAGCGCGTAATATTTCGGCTTTGAATTGTCAATTTCAGTTTTGTAATAATTTTTGTCGTCCCAAACTTTTTGCCATTTCGGCTCAATTTCACGGGGATTATATTTTTCCAATCAAATTTACCTCCAAACTAAGCAATGAATAAATAATAAGTTTCCAAAATTAAAAATACAGCCGCCGCCGCCATTGAAAAATTTCTGCTGCGTCCAAGCCAAATTCTTTGTTTTGAAGTTGTTGGAAATTTGCGACTGATATAATCTGACAAAATTGAAACTGCCAATAACATCGAAACGGCGCGGGTTAAAATATTAGAATTAAGTACAGTGCATACCATCCAAAATACCGCGACCAATAATAAAGCGTTGTGGTTTTTTAACAATAAAATTACCTCCCATCTACGCTATAAACTTAATATAAATTTCCATTATGAAAAGCACAATCGCCGCAATCATTGCAACAAAGCTGATTCTTTCAAACCACGTATCCTGCGTTTCATTTTTGCTCCAATGACGGCGGGCATAAGTTGCAGAAAGTGAAACTGCCAACGCCACGTACAAGGCGCGGTTAGTGTTGTCGAAACTCGACCAGCCCAGTACCATAAAAATTATTGTCAATGATAAAATTACTATTAACAAATAATCTTTGCCAACTTTTTCCGGCGGCTTTTCCGGTTTTTTAGGTTTTGGCTTAAGTTTTTTTAAAAGTTTTCTGTGCAGACTTGCCATTGAAAAGCTCCCTTCGGTCTTTTTTAAGGACTAAGGTTTAAGGATTAAGGGCTAAAGGATTTTTTCCCTAATCCTTAATCCTTAGCCCCTAATCTTTAGCCTCTAGCCTTTAATCCCTAATCAAGCATTGACAATTTTTCATAACTTCCAACGCCTTTTGATGAGCGTCGGGCGAAGTACCCGCACAACACGCCGCGTCAACTGAAACAAGTTGCTCGGGATAAAAAGCCTTGAGTAAAAGCGCGTTTGAAATTACACAAATATCAGTGCAAACGCCTACAAATTCAACTTCTTCATAAGGTTTTAAAAGTGAAGGAAGGCGCGTGGAGCCGAACGCCTTTTTTTCAATAACAATCCTAGAATTCGGAATAAATTTTTGAAGTTCAGGAACAATTTCCCAGCCTTGCGTATTTTTAATGCAATGTTCAACAGGCAAAAATTTTCCTTCCTGCGTTTGAAGATAATCTGCTTTGTGCGTGTCTTGCGTGAAAATAATATCAACGGATTTTTTGTCAATATTTGCCTCAAGTTTTGCAACAAGGCGCGGTAACATTTTTTGAGCCTCTTTCGTACCAAGTGGACCGGTTACAAAATCGTTTTGCATATCAACAACGATTATAGCCTTTGACATTTTTAAATTCTCCCTTCAATAAACAAAAAAATTTTAAATTTCATTGCCTAAATTTCCTAAACTGTCTAAATAATTTATCAGCCAATTTTCAACAGCACGCCCAATAATTTCATTGCCTTCGCCGTCGGGGTGTAAGCCGTCAACAGCAAAATCTGCGCGCAGAAATCCATTTTCATCAGACAGTTCATTTTCAATATCGATAAAATTTTCTTGTCGACAAATCAAAATTTTAAACTTCATTGCCTAAATTCCCTAAACTGTCTAAATAATTTATCAGCCAATTTTCAACAGCGCGCCCAATAATTTCTTTACCTTCGCCGTCGGGGTGTAAGCCGTCAACAGCAAAATCTGCGCGAAGAAATCCATTTTCATCAGACAGTTCATTTTCAATATCGATAAAATTTTCTTGTC
>CALGGV010000267.1 GCA_937915725.1 uncultured Selenomonadales bacterium | reverse complement strand
CAAATGTTATCACGTCAAGCAATAGCTCCAATGACAAAACTTTTGACAATGTGGCCTCAAGTTCAACAAGTAGGGCTTGCACTTGAAAGAATCGGCGATATTTTAAATACGCCAATGGAGCCAATAGTACGTGATATGGGACAGCGCGGCGCAGACAGAATTGACGGCGCAATAGAATTTCAAGACGTTTCATTCAGGTACCGTGTCGATTTACCTTTAGTTTTGGAAAATATTAACTTGACGATTAAACCCGGCGAAAAATTGGGAATTGTCGGGCGTTCCGGAAGTGGTAAATCTACTTTAACTAACCTTGTACAAAATTTATATATTCCGGAGGCGGGCACAATAACAGTTGGCGGCATCAATACACGCGAGGCAAATTTAGGCTGGCTGCGCGACCAAATTGGCGTTGTTATGCAAGAAAATTATTTATTTAATTCAAGTGTTCGTGACAATATCGCAGTAAGCCGCCCAACTGCCACAATGGACGAAATTATAAGAGCGGCAAGATTAGCGGGCGCACACGATTTTATTTTGGAATTGAAGGAAGGCTACGATACAAAAGTTGGCGAACGCGGCGACAGTTTAAGCGGCGGACAAAGACAACGCGTAGCTATTGCCCGTGCACTTTTAGCCAATCCGCCAATTTTAATTTTTGACGAGGCAACCTCCGCCCTTGACTATGAATCCGAAAGAATTATTTTTAACAATATGGGAGCTATTGGTGCACAACGTACAATGTTAATCATTGCGCACAGATTAAGCGCAGTTCGTCGCTGCGATAAAATTATTGTTGTTGACAAAGGACACATTGTCGAACAAGGCTCACATGATGAATTAATGAAACTCAACGGGCTGTATAAATATCTGCACGACCAACAAGAGTCTAGGGGCTAGGCAAGAGGCAAGAGGCAAAAGGCAAAAGTTTTTCAATTCCCTATTGCCTACTGCCTAAATTTGACGAAGGAGAAATTTGAATGAAATTTTGGAACTGGCTAATTCACGGTGAAGAACGTGAAAAAGAAACTGAATTTTTGCCGGCGATTTTGGAAGTAACAGAAACGCCGCCTTCGCCAACAGGGCGAATTGTTATGTGGTCAATTTTACTTTTGCTTGTAGTTGCGTTGGCGTGGGGTTTTTTAGGACACATTAACGAAGTTGCAGTTGCGCCCGGCAAAGTTATTCCTTCCGGACAAGCTAAAACTGTTCAAGTTAAAAATAAAGGGATTATAAAAGAAATCCGCGTTGAGGAAGGAGATCAAGTTCAAGAAGGCGATATTTTGGTTGTACTTGATCCTACAACTACCAGCGCAGATTATGACAGCTTGAAAAAGCGCGCCGCCTATTACAAACTTGATATTCAACGCTTAACCGCAGAATTGACAGGGCAACCTTTTACACCGGAAGAAGACCCCGACCTTGAGGCGCATGATTTATCGGCTGAATTGGCACTCTATCAAAGTCGTACAAGCGATTATCAAACACAACGTCAAAGCCGCCAAAGTGTTATTGAACAAAAACAAGCGCAGTTAGAGGCAACCCGCGCCACTTATGAAAGATATTCAAAAGGGTTAGCTATTGCGCAAGAAAAAGAACGCCGCCTTCAAGATTTAATGGCGCAAAATGCAATTTCTGAATTTCAACTTTTGGAACAGCAAAACGAAACTATAGAATACGCACAAAGTGCACAGGCGCAACTTGATTCAATTAACAGCATTCAAGCTGAAATTGTAGAGGCTCAGCAAAATTTGGCAAATGTTGACGCCTCCTACCGCAAAGATATTATGACTTCACTTGTTGAGGCTAAAAAAGAATACTATGCAATTACTGAATCAATCAAAAAAGCCGATGAAGATGCGCGTATGGCTACAATCGTTGCTCCAACTGCCGGCAGAGTTTACAATTTGTCAGTTCATACTGTTGGCGGTATTGTTACCGACGCACAGGCTTTAATGCAAATTGTTCCTGAAGATGTTTCACTTGAATTTGAAGTTTACGCCGATAACAAAGATATTGGTTTTATAAAAGTTGGACAAACTGCTGAAGTTAAAGTTGAAACTTTTAACTTTCAAAAATTTGGTATGGTTGATGCAACCGTTGTTGAAGTTAGCGCAGATGCCGTAAATGAACCTTCAGACCTTGAACGTAACAAAAAATTTAAACTGATTATGGATCCTATCGGCAAGCCGGTTATGGACGTTTTCGGCGAAGAAGTTCCACTTGCTGTCGGTATGAATGTTAGCGCGGAAATTAAAATTAAAGAAAAAAGAATTATTGACTTCTTCCTTGATCCGTTCCGCCGCTACACTTCAGAGGCTTTAAGGGAGCGTTGATTTAGGGACTAGGGGCTAAAGACTAGGGGCTAGGGAAATAAAAATCCCTAGTCCTTAATCCTTAATCCTTAGCCCTTAATGAGCGACTGAAAGGAGCGAATTTAATGGCTGATAATAAAAATCCTAATGATGAAAAAAATTTAGTACCGAGTCCCGGACAAAATGTAGGAAAAAATGAAGACGGCAAAGGAAATGATGGAACCGGTAAACAGGCTTTAGCAAAAATTGACGTTGCGAAAGTTCCTGCAAGTCAAGCAAACAGAGGCGTAAGCACTGATGTTAAACCGGAAGACGGCGGGCGCGTCAATGGAATTGATACAGGCTTGGCTTGCCTTATTGCCATTGCAAAATATTACAATATACCTGCAGATTATCGCCAACTTGAACGCGCTTATGTTTTGTCTGAAGGCAGTGTTGATTTTACAACGATTGTAAGAGCTGCGCGAGATTTAAAATTGAAGGCGCGCAGTTATGAAGGCTTAACTGAATCAGATTTAGACAGGCTTGTTTATCCTGCGATGATTCAAATGAAGTCCGGCAGAAAAATTGTTATAACTACAATTCGTGACGGCGAGATTTATATTTTAGATCCGGTATTTTCACAACAGCCGGTAAAAGCCGAAAGATACAAATTGTTAATGGATTGGTCGGGCGATGTAATTTTATTCACGCGCCGTTATGAACTTGAAAAGAAACATTCCAAATTTGGTTTTAAATGGTTTTTGCCGGTTGTTTCAAAGTATACGCCCTATTTGCGCAGTGTACTTTTTATGTCGCTGGTTTTACAATTAATCGGCTTGGCGTCTCCATTCTTTGTACAAAATATTATAGATAAAGTTTTGGTACACCGTGCCTCAGACGCGCTTGATATTTTAGTTTTGGGTATGATTATTTGTACACTTTTCCAAAACTGGATAATGGCGTTGCGTGCATATCTTTTTACAAATATTTGTTCCAAAATGGACGTGGCGTTAAGTTCCCGCCTTTTCAAAAATATTACGGCTTTACCGTTAAGTTACTTTCAAAAATGGCAAACAGGCGACGTTGTGTCACGTTTAGGCGAATTACAAACTTTGCGCAGTTTTATTACCGGCTCCAGTTTGACGATTGTACTTGACATGGTTTTTGCGGTAATTTATTTTGGCGTTATGTTTTTGTACAGCCGCGTTTTAAGCGTTGTTGTTTTGGTAATGATACCGCTTTTTGTAATTCTAAATTTAATTGTTGCGCCAATTTTTAAGCGTATGATTAACGAAAGATTTTTAATCGCCAGTGAAAATCGTTCATTCTTGATTGAAACAATAACCGGTATTCACACAGTTAAAGCTACAAGCGTTGAAAATAATTTTATCCGCCGCTATGAGGAAATGTTAGCGCGTTTGGTAAAATCTTCATTCAATGTCATTAACCTTGCCAACATTGCAAATTCAATCGGTACATTTTTATTCAGTATGTTCAACCTTGCGATTTTGTGGATTGGCAGTTATTACGTTATGGAAGGTGAAATTTCAGTCGGTGAATTAATTGCATTCCAAATGATTGCAGGGCAGTTAATCGCTCCAATTATGCGCTTGATAAATCAGTGGCAATATTTCCAACAAATTCGCGTTTCAATGGACAGGCTCGGCGATATTATGAATGAAGAAACAGAGCCGGCTTTTAATCCTTCACGTACAACTTTACCGAGTTTGCGCGGCGAAATTGCGCTTGAAAAATTAGGATTCAGTTATACACCGGAGGGCGGCAAAGTTTTAGATAATATCAATGTTAGAATTCCCGCCGGTATGAAAGTTGGAATTGTCGGACGTTCGGGAAGTGGTAAATCTACCCTGACAAAATTAATACAGCGTTTGTTTTTGCCGGAAACGGGCAGAATTTTAATTGACGGCGTAGATATTGCGCAAGTTGAGCCGGCGTGGCTTAGGAGACAAATTGGCGTAGTTTTGCAGGACAGCAAACTTTTCAGCGGAACTATCGAAGAAAATATAAAAATCGCTTGCCCAAATGCTACTCATGCTGACGTTGTAAAAGCGGCGCAAATGGCGGGCGCAACTGAATTTATTGACAACTTCCAAAACGGCTATGAAACTTTCGTAGGTGAACGCGGCAGTTTGTTAAGCGGCGG
>CALGGV010000266.1 GCA_937915725.1 uncultured Selenomonadales bacterium | reverse complement strand
TGTTTGCTCTCTTAAAAGAATAATCGTCTCTTCCATTATCCACCTCGATTGTCAATCTTGCCCGGGTTTCAAGCTTCATAGTCGAGTTTCTTCTGATGAGTGACGATAGCACCTTTAGTGCCGTAAGTTGGTTCAACGAACGCGCCGCTTAAGCGATTGAGTTGGAATTTTACGGCGTCGAGTGCACTTTGAGCCAGAATTTGATTATTATCGCGGATTTTCAAAGTACGTTCGACGTTTTCGGTTAATTTTTTGTGAATTGCCAAAAGTTGTTTTCTAACAAATGGCGTTGGAGCTGTTTTGTAAAAATCCTCTGCCTTAATGTTTAAAGTAATGGCGGGGTTATTTTTAGAAAGTTCCAGCAGGATTGAGCTGCGTTGTTGTTCAAGATTTTGGATTTTTGCGGCGATAAGTTGTTCATGATCGAGGATTTTTGACAAGCTGTCCATATCTACAGCAACTAAAGCATCGCGTTTTTTTTCGCCGAGTTTTGCGAGTTCGTCATAAACCGTGGAAATTTTGTTAAGAATTTCAATTAATTTTTGCCACATAATTTACACGCCTCAGAAACGACTTAAAAGCAAACTTGCAGCGATATTTTCTGATTCGATATGATAAGTTCCGCTTGAAATTTTTTGTTCAAATTCAGCAACTTTATCTTGTCGGACTTCAGGTTCGCCGCGTAACTTCTGCAATATTTCGCTGAAACTCTGAGCCTCCCTTGACAGCGAAAGTTCGTCTCTTTTTTGAATGTTGCGTGCGCCAATAGCCGCACTTGCATAGCGTGAAGAAACGAGAGCATTTGAAGTATAAACATTCGCCATCGGATTTACATTGTTGACAATCATTATTTTCACCACCCGTGATTTCTGTTTACGAAAAATAGTTTCGTTTAATTACATATCGAAAAAAAAAGCAGGACACTTAAGCCCTGTTGCAAGTTGTGAAACAGCATAAAAACTCTTTAAAACGATTCTTTGCTGATATTAAGCAGAAAAATTTTTTGTACTCTAAAAGATAATTTTTTTATTTAATCATGGTTACTTTTTCCTAAACTAAAAAGCCGGAATCTTTTTTGACGCCGGCTTTTTTTATTTGGAAGAATTAATTTTAGTATTTGTTTACAAAGTTTTAAGATTGAACAAGTCGGCATTTCTTTCTTTAGAAGAAAGAAACGCCTAGCAAAGAAAGAATCTTCGCCCTACGGAGTGCGGCGGGCGTCCTGTGCGCTTTCTAATCTTCCACTTTCAAATATACTCTAGAAATTGAAAATATTTTTGAGAGCTTGTTTATTAACGTCGCGGTTAAGTTGTGCAAGATAAGTTGTAAGTTTGATAGATTTTGGGCAAACTTCAACGCAATTTTGACTGTTGCCACAACTTGTAATACCGCCCTTTTCCATAAGCGCGTTTAAACGTTTTGGCGCGTCGAATTTTCCGAGCGGATGAAGATTGAACAAATACGCTTGAACAGTCGGCGCAGGTCCAATAAAATCTGACTGCGGACCAACATTTGGGCAAGCCTCAAGGCAACAACCGCAAGTCATACAGTGCGAAATTTCGTAGGCAGTCTGCGCGGTGTACGGATTTTGTATTGGCGCGTCTTTAACGTCCCACGAGCCGTCCAATTCAACCCAGCCTTGAATTTTTTTCAAACTTTCAAACATTACCGACCTATCAATCAGTAAATCACGAATAACAGGAAAAGTTCTTGCCGGTGCAAGGTGTATCGGTTGTTTAATTTCGTCAACAAGCGCACAGCAAGCTTGACGCGCTCTGCCGTTGATAACCATCATGCACGCGCCGCAAACTTTTTCAAGGCAATTACATTCCCACGTTACGGGCGGTACTCTTTTTCCGTCAACAGTAACGGGATTTTTTTGTATTTCCATTAACGCGGCAACAACGTTTAAGCCCGGGCGATACTCTACGTCAAATTCTTGATTGTAGGGTTTTTCGTTCGGTCCGTCTTGCCGCTCGATTATAAATCTGACTTTATCAGGCATCTGTCACACTCCCCAAAATATAAAAATAATTACCCCTTGTACTTGGTCTAATAATACTCCCCATAGCACTCTCGAATATCCTACCATTAATTTTGAGCCTTGCGTCTAAAGTTTCTGAAACTTTTTTAGTATATTCTCTTGCTTTTGTTATGTATTCAAGACCTTTTTCAGCAATTTCTCGCCGTTCCTTTGGAGTATAAGAGTTTTCATTTTTATTGTAGAATTTTTCGTGTTCGTTATATTTTTGGCTCCAAATATCACTCAATTCAGAATAAGAATCTCCCAGAAGTTCCCAAGCTTCAGCGTAATTTTCATCAATTTTTACGGCATTTTCACCGCAGGCAGCCGCATTTTCATAATCGCCGGAATTGTAATAAAATTTGCTAAGGTTGTACCACGCGGTAGCAGTTTTGGGATTTAATTCGACAATTTTTTTGTAAGTCTCAACCGCTTTATCGTTTTCGCCCAATTTAGAATAAGAATCGGCAAGGATATTCAGCGCGGAAATCTCTTTTGGATTAATTGCAAGGACTTTCTGCGAATATTCAGCCGCCTTGTTGTAATTTTCCAAATTGAAATAAGTTTGTCCGACCAGTGATAAAATTCTTGTGTCGTCCGGTTTAAATTTCAGTGCTCCAGAAAAATTTTCAAGTGCGGCGTTATAATCTTTCAAATTGAAGTACGCCAAGCCGCGATTCTTTAACAAAGTGCTGTCATTCGGAACAATTTCAACAGCTTTATCAAAACATTTAATCGCTTGTTTATAATCTTCAAATTTAAAATACGAATTGCCGAGATCGTTCCAATTTTCGGCGTTGCGATTATCTGATTTAATATAGGTATTTTTTAAATTGCCGAGAGCCTCCGCGTAATTTTCGTTAAGTTCGATAGCCTTGTTAAAATTTTCAGCCGCTTTATCATAATCAGCCAACTTGTAATAGACAGCTCCCAGCGCGTTGTAAATTGGTGCGAAATCAGATTTAACTGCTACAGCTTGATTCAGATATTCTAACGCCTTGTCAGTGTCATTCATTCTAAGATAAGTCGAGCCGATATTTGTTAAAATCGTAGCTTTATTCGGCGGCAAAAAGTCAACTGAAGAAAAAGGAAATTCATTCGGATAACTTTGAAGAATTTTATTGAAAGTTTGAAGGGCTTTATCGTACTTGCCTTTTTCTGCGTAGTCTCTGCCTTTACTGTTCAAGTCAAGCCACTTTCCAAAATCATCTTTAGCAAAGGCGACAGAATTTAAAGCAAAGAAATTCAGCAAAAAAGCCGCAAAAGTTATCAG
Organism: uncultured Selenomonadales bacterium; assembly: GCA_937915725.1. Lineage (GTDB taxonomy): Bacteria > Bacillota > Negativicutes > Selenomonadales > Selenomonadaceae > Quinella. The sequence continues at coordinate 1,677 of CALGGV010000266.1, read as the reverse complement.
CGTAAAAATTTTTCTGGACATAGGGCTATTCTTTCTTTGCAACGGCGTAATTTCTTGCACGCGGTTTAATCAAGGAATGGTCAAAGTCTCTGTAAGTAACGATAGGCTCTTCAGTTTTTGGATCGTAGTTGACGATTGTAACTTTCATAAAGCGTTCATCATCGCGCCCCATAAATACCAATTCGCCGTCCGCGTCGTGTTTTTGTTTGCCGTTTTCAAGTACAATTTTAGCATGTGCGCCGCGTGATTCATCGCGCATTCTTGCGCCTTTTGTAATTGCCATTGCGTAAAGAATCATATTGCGCAGCTGACGAACGAACATAGCCTCTTGATTGGCAACGGGCGAATGGTCGGTAATTCCTATATCGTCCCAGCGTTTCAAAAGTTTTTTCAATTCGACAAGGCAAGCGTCTAAGCCGTTGTTATCGCGTTCAATGGCAACGTACTTGTACATTAAATCGCCCATTTCGTGGTGGAGCTTGTGCGCGTTTTCTGAACCGTTCATTGTCAAAATTTTATCATATTCGTTTTGAACTTCACGTCGCGCAGATTCAATTTCTTCAGGCGTTAAATCACTGCCCTTATTGCCGGTTTTTGCCCATTTCATAGCCTCCGGACCGGAAACAGTGCCGCTGTAAGCCGCGCTTAAAAGTGAATTTGCGCCTAAACGATTTGCGCCGTGATATTGATAATCACATTCGCCGCTTGCCATTAAGCCCGGGATATTTGTATTGTGCAACCTGTCAACCCAAATTCCGCCCATTGAGTAGTGAACGCTCGGGAAAATTTCCATTGGAACTTTGCGCGGATCTTGTCCTACAAATTCACTGTACATTTCCAGAATACCGCCGAGTTTTCTTTCAAGGTAGCCGCTGTCAATGTGCGATAAATCAAGGTAAACGCGGTTTTCGCCGTTAATACCTAAGCCCATGTGTACGCAAACTTTATAAATTGCGCGGCTTGCAACGTCACGCGGCACCAAATTGCCGTACGCAGGATACATTTCCTCAAGGAAGTACCACGGCTTGCCATCTTTGTAAACCCAAACGCGCCCGCCTTCGCCGCGGCAAGCCTCACTCATTAAGCGATTTTTATCACTGCCTGGAATTGCGGTCGGGTGTATTTGAATAAATTCAGGATTGGCAATTTCTGCGCCCTGTTGATAAACTGCAGAAACAGCCGAGCCGTTGCAAATTGTTGACGCCGTACAACGCCCAAAAACTTGTCCGGGACCGCCCGTTGCCAAAATTACAGTATCAGCAGTAAAGGCGCGAATTTCCATTGTGTTCATATTCTGCGCGACGAGCCCGCGACAAATACCTTCTTTGTTTTTAATAATCTTGATAAATTCCCAAAATTCGTATTTGTTGACGGAGCCTTTGACTTCCCAGCGTCTAACCTGTTCATCAAGCGCGTATAAAATCTGTTGACCGGTAGTGGAGCCTGCAAAGCAAGTGCGTTTGTGTTTTTGCCCGCCGAAATTTCTTAAGTCTAAAACGCCTTCAGAAGTGCGCGTGAAAGGTACGCCCATTCTGTCAAACATTTTAATTAATTTTGGCGCGGCTTCAACCATACCTTTAACGGCGATTTGGTCTGCCAAAAAGTCCCCGCCGTAAACAGTGTCGTCAAAATGTTCGTAAATGCTGTCGTGTTCGCCCTTTGTATCCATACAGGCGT
>CALGGV010000265.1 GCA_937915725.1 uncultured Selenomonadales bacterium | reverse complement strand
TTGCCGCAAACTTATTTTTGGGCGGCTCATGCGATGGATTCAGTGCGAATTGCCGGTTACATTGGCGACAGCAAAGAAAAAATGTTGCGGATTCTGCAAGATAACATTGATACGATTGACGAAGAAAAATTTGCAAAAACTTTTAGGCGCGACCATATTTGATAAAAATTGCGCGGCTTTTCCATATGTAATATAATATCTTCCAAGAATTTTTCTTAGGGAGATATTTTTATGATAGAAATTTTTGACGGCGCAATGGGTACAATGTTGCAACAGGGCGGCTTAAAGGCGGGCGCGTGTCCCGAGCTTATGAATGTTGAAAATCCTGAAGTTGTAAGAAAAATCCACCGCGCCTACATTGACGCCGGAGCAACCATTATTGAAACAAATACTTTCGGCGCAAGCAGTTTAAAGCTTGAACATTACGGAATTTCTGCGCGCGCGCGTGAATTGAATTTTGCCGCCGTAAAAATTGCAAAATCTGCAGGAAATGTAAAAGTTGCCGGCTCAATGGGACCGACGGGGAAATTTATTGCGCCTTTGGGCGATTTAGATTTTGAAGACGCTTATAAAATTTTTTATGAACAAGCACAAAGTTTAGCAGAGGCGGGCGCAGATTTTTTAATTATTGAAACTTGCATAGATATTCAAGAAATGAGAGCCGCACTTTTAGCCGCAAAAGACGCTTGCAACTTGCCGGTAATTTGTCAACTTTCTTACAGCGAAGACGGGCGCACGGTTACCGGTACAGACCCGCAATCTGCCGCCGTAATTTTGGAGGCGATGGGCGCAGATATTATCGGCGTGAATTGCTCGCTCGGACCCGAGCAACTTGTCCCCGTTGTAAAAATTTTGGCTGAAAATTGCCGCGTTCCTGTAAGCGTTCAACCAAATGCAGGGATGCCTTACCTTGAAAATGGCGTTACAAAATTTCCAATGGACGCAAAAACTTTTGGAAGTTGGGGCGTTAAACTTGTTGAGGCGGGCGCAACTTTTTTGGGCGGTTGTTGCGGTACAACTCCTGCGCACATTAAAGCACTTGCCGAAAATCTTAAAAATTGTAAAGAATCTTCGCGCAGGTTTTCAAACACTTTGAAACTTGCAAGCCGCAGCAAAACTGTTGAAATTGATAAAAATCTTCCAACTGTTTTAATCGGCGAAAGGATTAACCCTACAGGCAGAAAAAAACTTGCCGCCGAAATTAGGGAAGGCTCCCTTTTGGGCGTGAAGAAAGACGCGGTTAATCAAGTTAAAAGCGGCGCAAAAATTCTTGACGTAAATATGGGCGTCGGCGGAATTGATCAAGCCAAAATGATGGCGCAGGCTGTCAAAGAAATTTCACAAATTACTGATGCACCGCTTGCGATTGATACTTCAGACGAAAAAACACTTGAGGCGGCTTTAAGAATTTATCCCGGGCGTGCGCTGATAAATTCCGTAAGTTTTGAGCCTGACAGAATTAAAAAATTTTTACCGCTTGCCAAAAAATACGGCGCGGCAATTTTAGTTTTGCCGTTGACTGAAAAAGGCGTTCCCAAAACTGCCGAAGAACGCGTAGAAGTTGCAGAAAAAATTATTGACGCCGCTAAAAATATTGGACTGCGCGACGGCGATTTTTTACTTGACGCGCTTGTAATGACAATTTCAGCTGACGCCAATGCTTGCAACGAAGTTTTGAAAACTTTAAAAATTTACCGTGAAAAATTCGGTTATCCTTCGACAATGGGACTTAGCAATATTTCTTTCGGCTTGCCCAATCGCCCGTTGATTAATTCAACTTTTTTTGCAATGTGTTTAGCCGCCGGACTCGACGCGCCAATTATGAATCCTTATGATGAATCAATGCAAAACGCGCTTAAAGCAAGTGCCGCACTTTTGGGCAAAGATGCTAACGGCTTAAATTTCAGCAAGTTGGTTGTAAATAATTCTGAAGTTGCTGTTGAGAAAAAAATAAATTTGCCGATTCTCGCGCAGATTAAACAAGCGGTTATTGACGGCGACAAAGACGAAATACCCGCGCTGATTGTCAAGGCGATTGAAGAAAATTATTCAGCCAATGAAATTACCGAAAAATCTTTAACTGCCGCAATGAATGACATTGGCGAAGAGTTCGGCGCAGGAAAAGTTTTTTTGCCGCAAGTTTTACTTTCAGCTGAAACTATGCGCACGGCTTTTAACAAATTGAAAGAAATTTTGCCGACAACTGAAACTGCCAACAACGGAACTTTTGTAATTGCAACTGTCAAAGGCGACGTTCACGATTTGGGAAAAAATATCACGGGCGCACTTTTGGCAAACAGCGGCTTTAAATTGATTGACTTGGGAAAAGACGTCGACTCGGCGGAAATTGTAAAGGCGGCGATTGAAAACAATGCGGACATTGTCGGACTTTGCGCACTTATGACAACTACGATGATTCAAATTGATAAAGTTATTGCGGATTTACACGCGGCGGGTTGCTCGGCAAAAGTTATGGTAGGCGGCGCGGCACTCACTCAAGAATACGCTGACGCGGCGGGAGCTGACGCCTATGCTAAAGACGGAGTTACCGCCGTAAAACTTGCAAAGGAATTGGTTGCAAATGAAAAAAATTAGAATCGGTACACGTGCAAGCAAATTGGCACTTTGGCAGGCTGAATTTATAGCGGCTGAACTGAAAAAAGAATTTATCACGCTTGAAATTGAAATTATCAAAATTCAAACTTCCGGCGATAAAGTTTTAGACGCGCCGCTTGCAAAAATCGGCGGCAAGGGACTTTTCACTAAAGAAATTGAAACTGCGCTTGCAGAAAATAAAATTGATTTAGCCGTTCACAGTTTGAAGGACGTACCAAACGAATTGCCCGCAAATTTTGAAATTGCCGCCGTAACAAAACGCGCTCATCCTTTTGACGCCTTTGTAAGCAATAAATTTTCTGCGATTGAAGAAATGCCAAAGGGCGCGGTTATCGGTACGTCAAGTTTAAGGCGGGCGGCGCAAATTTTAAGTTTCTTTCCAAAATTGAAAGTTGAAAATCTGCGCGGCAACATTGATACACGTTTGAAAAAGTTGGACGCGGGAAATTTTGACGCAATAATTTTGGCGGCGGCGGGGCTGGAGCGTTTAGGTTACGAAGAAAGAATTAAGCAAATTTTAACTGAAATAATTCCCGCTGCCGGTCAAGGTGCACTTGCTCTGGAAATTCGCGCAGGAGATTTTGAAACGGCAGAAATTGTAAAATTTTTGAATGACGAACAAACTTTTCAAGCTACGAAAATTGAGCGGGATTTTCTAAAAGTAATTGGCGGCAGTTGTCAAATTCCTGTTGGGATTTTCGCCTCAATTCTTGACGACAAAATTTACGCGCGCGCAGTTATTGCCTCAATCGACGGTAAAAAAATTGTCAAAGATTTTTCAATAGCTCCGCCGGAAAAAATTTCAACATTTGGTAAAGAATTGGCAGAAAAAATTTTAGACGGCGGCGGGCGAGAAATTCTGCGCGACCTTGTGTAAAAATTTTACGCGCACGCAGTTATTGCCTCAATCGACGGCAAAAAAATTGTCAAAGATTTTTCAATAGCTCCGCCGGAAAAAATTTCAACTTTCGGTAAAGAATTGGCAGAAAAAATTTTGGAAGGCGGCGGGCGAGAAATTCTGCGCGACCTTGCGAATTTGACTTAAAATTTTCAGTTGGTTATAATTTTATAATTTTAAAATTTTGTAAGGATTAAACTATTGGGCAAAAGGAAAATCCCTAGCCCTTAGTCCCTAGTCCTTAATCCTTAAAATTGGGGGTTGAAAAATTGGGCAAAGCATTAATTATCGGTTGCGGCGGCGTCGGCAGCGTCGCTATTCATAAGTGCGTTGAAAACAGCGAAATTTTCAGCGAAATTTGCATTGCAAGCCGAAATATTGAAAAGTGCAATGAACTTAAATCTAAACTGGAAGGCAAAACTTCAACCAGAATTTCAACGGCGCAAATTGACGCAAACGACGTTTCGGCAATGGTTAATCTGATTGAAATTTTTAATCCCGACGTTGTTGTAAATTTGGCGTTGCCGTACCACGATTTAAAAATTATGGAAGCTT
>CALGGV010000264.1 GCA_937915725.1 uncultured Selenomonadales bacterium | reverse complement strand
AAAATAAATGCGGCGGTTGCAGGGCACGTGCTGCAATTTATAACGGCGGCGATTTCATGGCGGGCGAGCCGTGGTGTAATTGTAAGGGTTAAGGATTAAAGACTAAGGACTAGGGATTAAAAATTGATTAACTGAATTTTTTTGTTAATATATAAATTTTTAGTTTCTTAACTTGCAGAAATTTTCGCGCAGGTTTATTATTGTATTTTGAATTACAGCGGAAATTGCAGCTTTGGAGGTGTTTAATTTTGAAAAGTTTAACAATCGAAGTACCGGCAGAATTAATCCCTTTGACAATGGAAACCGAGCGCAATTTATTAAATGCAATGTTGATTTATCCTGCAATATACAGCGGCAAAATTTCACACGGAAAAGCCGCAGAAATTCTCGGCTTAAAAAAAATCGACTTAATAAAAATTTACGGCGAAATGGGAATTTCTTATTTTGATTTAACTGAATCTGAACTTGAGGAAGATTTAACGACGCTGAAAAATTTGAGGGCGCAAAATGTTGACAGTATCTGATTCAACGCCAATTATCACTTTGCTAAAAATAAATCGCCTCGAAATTCTTCAAAATTTATTCGGAAAAATTTTAATTCCTCGCGCAGTTTTCAAAGAATTGACAGAAAATGAATTGTATCAAAATGAATCCGAAACAGTAAAAAATTCTGAATTTATAATTGTCAAGAAAGTTGAAAATCTGCAAGCAGTTAAAATTTTGAGAGAAATTGCAGGATTGGACGCAGGCGAAAGTGAATCAATCGCACTTGCCGAAGAAATTAATTCAGATGTTTTATTAATGGACGAACGCAAAGGGCGGCAAGTTGCCAAAAAGTTAAACCTTAAAATTGTCGGTACTGTTGGAATTTTATTGCAAGCTTATGACGAAAATTTTTTATCTGAATCTGATATTTTGGAATGTGTAAAAATTTTAAAAAATTCCAATATCAGAATCAGTGAAAATTTATTTGAATTGATTGTTAAACATATCGAAGGGAGAAAAATTTAAATGATAGTTGTAATGTCCCCTAACGCCACAAAAGAAAATCTTCAAAACGTGGTAAAAAAATTGGAGTCAATGAATCTGCGCACGCACCTTTCAACGGGCGATGAACGCACGATTGTCGGAGTTATAGGCGATAAAAAAATTATTGCTAACCTTGAAATGGAAATGATGGCGGGCGTAGAAAAAACCGTTCGCATTACCGAAAAATATAAACTTGTCAGCCGTGATTTTCATCCGCAAGATACAATCATTGACGTTGACGGCGTAAAAATTGGCGGCAATGAAATTATCGTAATGGCGGGACCCTGCGCGGTAGAAAATTTGGAACAACTGCGCGAGGCGGCAAGTGCAGTTAAAAAATCCGGAGCTAAAATCCTGCGCGGCGGCGCGTACAAGCCCCGTACTTCCCCTTACGATTTTCAAGGCTTGGGCGAAGAAGGCTTAAAACTTTTGCGGCAAGTTGCAGATGAATTCGATATGAAGGTTGTTACTGAAGTTGTTGACAGGGAAGATATTGCTTTAATGGAAAATTACGCAGATATTTTACAAGTCGGCGCACGCAATATGCAAAATTTCCAAATGTTAAAAGCACTCGGCAAAAGTAAAAAACCGATTATGTTAAAGCGCGGACTTTCTGCAACAATTTCAGAATGGCTTAACGCGGCTGAATACATTATGACAGGCGGCAATGAAAATGTTATGTTCTGCGAGCGCGGGATTCGCACTTACGAAACTTTCACAAGAAATACGCTGGATTTAAGCGCGGTTGCGGCAGTCAAGGAACTTTCACATTTGCCAATAGTTGTAGACCCTTCGCACGGCACGGGACGCCGCCCAATGGTTGCTCCAATGGCACGCGCAGCAATAGCGGCGGGCGCGGACGCTTTAATGATTGAAGTTCACCCACACCCCGAAATTGCACTTTCCGACGGCAACCAATCTTTGACGCCGGAAGATTTTCAAAAGTTAATGGCAAATTTGGGCGAAATTGCAAAGGCAGTAGGTAAGACAATTTAAGGGTTAAAGGCAAAAGGCAAAAGGCAGTAGGCAAGAGTAAAAGCTGATGCCTTAAATTTCGACAAGGGAAAATTTTTCTGTATAGGGCGGGTGATTGAAATTTTATGATTAAACTTGCGATAATTGGAGTTGGATTAATTGGCGGCTCTTTGGGCTTGTGTTTGAAGGAAAAACTCGGCGACGAAATTTTTATAACCGGACTTTGTCGAAGTGAAAAATCTATGCAACTTGCAAAAAATTTGGGCGCGGTAGATTTTGCCTCTGCAGATATTGAAAAAGTTGTAAGCGACGCCGATATTATTTATTTAAGTCCGCCCGTTTTGCAAATTGTTCCAATGGTTAAAAAAATTCTACCCTACATAAAAAGCGGCGCAATTTTAACTGACGCCGGCAGTACAAAAAAATATATTTGGCAGGAACTGAAAAAAATTTTGCCGGAAAATATTTATTACATTGCCGGACACCCAATGACAGGGCGTGAAAAATCCGGAGTTGCCGCGGCTAAGGCAGATCTTTTCAAAAATAAAGCTTACGTTATCGTTAAAAATACAGGCGCGCCCGTTGACGCTTACAAAAAGTTAATGAAGATTTTAACTTTGACAGAGGCGAATTTTACCGAACTTGACATTGAAAAGCACGACCGTTGCGCGGCGATTATCAGTCACGTACCACATTTGGCGGCGGCGGCTCTCGTTACTTTGCTTAATCGCGCAGGCGATGATTTAGATTCTTGCTTAAAATTAATTGGTGGCGGTTTTAAAGATACAACGCGCATTGCAAGTTCAAACGCCGATATGTGGGCTGATATTTGCGTTACCAATGCTGACTACATTTCAGAAAATCTGCGCGAATTTCAAAAAATAATTGGCGAAGTTATAACCGCCGTTGACAATCACGACAGACAATTTATTCACGATTATTTTACAAAATCAAAGGCGCGGCGTGATGAAATTCTTGAAACTGTCGAGCGCAAATTTGATCCTAATTAAGGACTAAGGATTAAGGGCTAAGGATTAAGGACTAGGGAAAAATTTTTCTAGTCTTTTTTTGTTTGCAGGAAAATTTTTTTTCAAGTTTAATATTCTAAAAAAAATGGAGGTGTTCAATATGTTCAAAAGAGTTTTGATAGCGAATCGCGGCGAAATTGCAGTACGTGTCATTCGTGCCTGTCAAGAATTGGGGATTGAAACGGTTGCAGTATATTCAGACGCCGACAAAAACGCACTTCATACGCAAATGGCAGATATTCGCTGTCATATTGGTCCCGCAGATGCAATGGAAAGTTACTTAAACAAAGACGCCTTGCTCCGCGCTGCCGCTGAATCTAAGGCAGATGCAGTTCACCCCGGCTACGGTTTTCTTTCTGAAGATACAAAATTTGCCGAAATGGTAGTTAAAGCCGGTATGACGTGGATTGGACCCTTGCCGGAAACGATCGCACTTGTTGGCGATAAAGACGCCGCCCGCGATGCAGTTGCGCCTTCCGGTATTCCAATGGCAAAAGGCAGCCCGCCCATTTACAATAACAACGTAGCATTTGAATTGGCAAGTTTTGTTGGTTATCCCGCAATTTTAAAACCTGTTAGCGGCGGTGGCGGTAAGGGTATGTTTATAGTTCACGACGAAAACGAACTTAGAAAAGTTTTGCAGGTTATCGACGTTACAAAAATTCGCTACTACTTTGAACATTATATCGAACGCTCCCGCCATATCGAAGTTCAAATTGTTGCAGACAATTTCGGCGAAGTAATTCATTTGGGCGAACGTGAATGCTCCATTCAACGCCGTAACCAAAAACTTTTGGAAGAATCGCCCTCAATCGCTTTAAGTGAAGAAATGCGCGAGCGCGTAGGAAAATTGGCGGTTGCTGCGGCTAAAAGCGTTCACTATTCCAGCATTGGTACGGTTGAATTTTTACTGGATTTGGCAACGCACGAATTTTATTTTATGGAAATAAATCCCCGCGTACAAGTTGAGCACGGAATTACAGAGGCGATAACCGGAATTGATTTAGTTCGTACACAAATTAAAATTGCCGCCGGTGAACCGTTAGATTTTTCGCAAAAAGACGTTAAATTCAGAGGACACGCTATCGAGTGCAGAATTAACGCTGAAGATCCGGATCATAATTTTATGCCCGCGCCCGGCAAAATAACTTTTATGCACGAGCCGAGCGGACCGCGTGTAAGATTTGACAGCGGCGTGGCGGCAGGGCTTGCGATTGAGCCTTACTACGATTCACTCATTGCCAAAGTTATCGTACACGGCAGGACACGCGGTGACGCTATTAAAATTATGCAACGCGCCCTAAACGAATTTATAATTGAGGGCGAAGATTTAAAAACTACAATTTCACTTCATCAAAAGATTTTGTCTGATACTTATTTTCGCACGGGTAATATCGACACGCAATTTATTAATAAACGTTTGCCGATTTACGCTAAAGAGCCGAAAAAACTTTCACTGAAAGAAAAATTAAACTTAAAAACAATGTTAAGCGAAAATTTGACAACGGTTTTTGACGCCGGAATTAATGACTTTGAAGATTAAAAATTTTTGAAAAAAATTAGCCGCCCGCCGCACTCCGTTTTTTCCTGCAGGACGGAAGATTCTTTTTTCTAAAGAAAAAAAGTACATTTATAAATTAAAAAAAATTACCGAAACGCGCCGTAAAGCCCCTAGCTAAGAGAGCACGCTTTGCTACGCAAACCGCGCAAGCTATTGGGATATAAGGCGCAAAAAAAACATTGCAATTTAAATGCCATTAAGTATAATAAAAAAAAATTTGATGAGAGGTGAAGATAAAAAATCAGATAGCGGGAACAAGAAGTCAGGAAGACAGTCCAGCCATCCATTGAGATGTGACCAAGAAGTCGCCACTTCCCCGCAGGTCTACCACAACGCCAAGATGGAGGGGCAAATTTTTAGCTGTAATGGCGGCACTCCAGCGTAGGACAGATAGACCACTTTGGTTGATAAATCAAAGATGTAGATAAAAGTCGAATCACAGAAAGACTTGAACAGATAGAAAGGGTTGGGGCATCAACCCTTGCAGGAGACTTTGTTAGACTTCAATTCATTGGAAGCATTGGTCGTTGATAGCAGGATCCCCTAGCTTTAGCTATGGGGAGTATGTCAATAAAATAAAAAATTGACTCCCCAAAGAATTAAAAAATTGTTGTTGCAAATGCAGAAAATATGATATAATTTCAGAAGGAATTTTCAAAAAATTTTTAAGGAGTGTTTTTGATGAAGTTACCAAAGATTCTAAAAAGTATTTTGACGGCAGGGCTTGCAGTTGCAATGGCAGTTGGAGTGGCAGGTTGCGGCACGGGCAGCGATAAAAGCGAAAACTTTTTAAATATCGCAACCGGCGGCACTTCAGGAACTTATTACCCAATAGGCGGAGCTATTGCTGAAATTATCAACAAAGACGTACAAGGCGTCAACGCAAGCGCGCAAAGTACCGGCGCATCTGTAGCAAATATCAACATGTTAGCCGATGGACAAGTTGAAATGGCGATTGTTCAAAATGACATTACCTATTACGCTGTAAACGGGCAAAATATGTTTGATAAGAAAATTGAAAATCTGCGCGGTATAGCCTCACTTTATCCGGAAACTTGCCAATTTGTAACTACCATTGATTCGGGAATTATGTCAGTTGCTGATTTAAAAGGTAAAAGAGTTGCAGTCGGCGCGGCAGGTAGCGGCGTTGAGGCTAACGTTCGCCAAATTCTTCAAGCTTACGGCTTAAGTTATGACGATATTGACGAACAATTTTTATCTTTTGCTGAAGGCGCAAACGCCCTCAAAGATGGTACAGTTGATGTTGCTTGTGTAACTGCAGGTTATCCTACAGCCTCAATTCAAGACGTTGCAGCAGTCAAAAAAATTCGCATTATCCCGCTTGACGAAGACA
>CALGGV010000263.1 GCA_937915725.1 uncultured Selenomonadales bacterium | reverse complement strand
TGTCAATTTTGCTTAAAAGTTGAACTTTTTTAATATCGTAGAAATATTCTTGATTGAGGCGATTTAAAAGGTTGCGTTGTTGACTGTTAAAAGCGGATTGATTTTTCATAGCCTCATCAACAATCATTGCCATTTCAAGGCGACTTAAAATTCTGCCCTGCGGAATTTTTTGAGTATAGCCAGGAACATTTCCTGTACCGATTAAATCGTTTACTGCGGAATACGACCAATCATTTGCAGGAACTTCTTCAAAAAAATTTGACGCCTCAACTTGCACACCGACAAAAAGTAGCGACGTTGAAAGAACTGCTGCTGCGAGCTTTTTCTTTGTAAAGAATTTCATCTTTTAACCCTCCAAAATTTTTTTGCGTTAACAGTTTTTTTGAAGGTTGCGATATAAAAAAATAATTTCAAAAAATAAAAATAAACCTTCCAAAAATAACTGCCAGTATAACTTTAGAAAGTTTAACACATAAAGCTGAAATAGTTATGAAATTTTTAGACAATTCTAAATTTCAGAAAAAAATTTTTTGTACCGTAAGTTTTTTCTTTGAAGGAAAAATTTTGTATTGAATAAATCACACATCAAAATCAAGATTTTTAGCACGCCTTTTTCTGCAATCAGCAGAATTTTTGCCGATAGACTATAAAAAGTGTCGCGCAGCTGTGCCTTCAGTCGTGGAGCAAGTGGTTTTTAAGCGATAGATTTTTCTTAAAAAGTTTTTTCAACTGCTGATACTTTGCTATCAAATTTCCTGTACTGTCTTTTATTTCAAGTTTTTCATTTTGTGGCTTGTACAACTCCGAAATAAAGGGCAGTATTTTTTTTTGGATAACACGGTTTTTACCTGCGGAAGTTTTTATACTGCTCTGCATATATCTTTCCTGCAAATGTACATTTGCAGTGCGTATTTTCAATAATTCAGTTGAATGCAACCCCGTATAACAAAGGATTAACGCTATTCTAAATCCAGTATCAGCGGTGTTTTGTCAAAGTGTTTCAAGTTCAGCAGTTGTGAAAGGTTTATGTATTTCGCTCTACTCATTTGTTGGCAATTCTACCAATGCGGCAAAATTTGTTGTTACTATTTCTTGGAATATTATATGACTCTGTTACTTGTTTTCCATGTTCCTTCAGATTCAACCATTTTATAAATCAGCAAAAGTAACTTCTCGCGTTGCTAAGTTAAAAGGATTTTCATTATAATCACCGTCTTCAATCCAGCCTAAAGTTATGGTTTACGCCGCCTTTTGCCCAGATTTACCGCCGAACCGTAACCATTAGGTAATTTCATAATTTCACTCCTACAAAATAACACTAGGACTTTTTAGTTTATTTTTCTAAACCTCTAAAAACCAGTATAGTTTTAATGCTATATTTAGTATTTGTTCGCAATTCAAACTATCAAGAATCCCAACAACCAGAGAGCTTATGTCCGTGCATAGCAACAATATCCTGATAAGGTATGATTAATTTTGGGTTAGTTTTTCCACGTTTTCCCTTTTTCTATGTTTTTTCATAGTAGTTATTCTTAGAAAAGTTTAGGATTGAGTATAAAATACTTACAGAATAAATCTAAATTGTTGTTGGAATTTTTATCAACAGGATTAAAGTACAAAGAGAATTTGTACTTGCGCCCAATTTTAGCATTTATTTTTTGTCCGTCAAAACGAGAAAGGTCGCACAAGCAAAAAAATAAAATGTATGACGCGTTCGGCAAAATGGTACGCACAATCACCGACAAAGACGGAAATACAATTTTCAGATTCAACAACCGCACAAAAAATATCGAGCTTTCAAACGGCGACGCCCTGCCTGTAGTTAAGTTTTCGGTGCGTGATACTGCTACTACGCCTGAAAATTCGAGTGCTGATAGCTCTTTGTTACTGCCTGAAGGTTATAGAACTGAAAGTAAACGTCCTGTAGAAAGAAGCCGTTCTTATGAGTTCATTGTTGACCAAAACGGTAAAAGTAATTTAGGAGAAATATTTAGAGAAATTGCCAATGTAGTCAGTAAAAATGCCACTATAGAAATTAAGCCTCTGCCTATAAGACTAATGGTCGGGAACGAAAACGGCGGTTATCGTCATTTAGCTCATAAACATTTGGAAGAAATAAAAGGCAAGGGGTTTGAGGACGTAATTTCTTATATTAAGCATATTGTTTCTAACTTTGACAAAATTTATCAATCTACCGAAAAAGATAATTGTATAATTTTACATTGTAAAAGCGACGATTCTAAGGGATATATGCCTCTTGAATTGAAACGATACAGACGACGGCAACACAAAATTTTCAATCAATGCAAGCGATAATTCAACAAGCGCACTGTTTCAAAAGATAAAAAGATTAATGCCGAGTTGGGCGGGTAAACCTACCGAAGGCGAAATTTACACAAAATTTATTGCACGCAAGCTTAAAGAATTAACCGGCTACAAAGTTGCGTACGGTCATTATCTCGGCAAATACGCCGCCTTCATTGACGATTTACAAAAAGTCATCCACGCTAAAACTATTGACGATTGGGAAAATCTTTTGCCGAAAGTCGGACAAGTTTTGGCGAAACAATTAAAACTGCCTGCAAATGATTCAATGAACAAATACATTGCAAGTTGGATTCTGGACGGCGCGCCAAATAACAATTCTGCCGAGTATAAAAATTTTCAAGCAGCAATGCGCACGGCTGATGACGAATACCGAGAAAAACTTTTTGACGCGCAAAGTAAATTTGTTGAATGGAATAATAAAAGTGCGATGGAACAACTTCAAGCAATTATCAGTAGCGAACGCGAAGAAAAAAGTTTAAGCGAAAAATTTAAAGACACCCGCACCGAAGGTTACGCACAATTTTTTGAAGATATTGCGCCAGTTAAAAATTTGATTGACAAAATAGAAAAGGAAAGTGTCAAAAAACTTTTGAGCTCCGAAAATCCGTACGAATTGGCGCGGCTTTATAAAGGTACGGGCGGAATTTCTGAAATGATGGTTGAGGGTGAAAATGTTTCTGAAGTTAGGGCGGCGTTAAGCAGGGCTTTCCAAAATTTGAATTTTGGCAGATTTAAATCTTTGGCGGCAATTTTAAAATCAATCGGCGGCAAAAAAAATCTGAAAGAATTTGAGGCATACTGCGTGGCTTGCAACACAAAAGATTTACACCGCCTGAACGCCCAAATTTTCAAAGAACAACAAAAACTTCAAGCCGAAATTGCAGAATTACAAAAAAATTCTTCCAAAAATAAAAAAGCTATCAAGGTAAAACAAAAACAAATTGCAGACTTGGAAAGCGAAATTTACGAAACTGTAAGAGACGAGGCTGCCTGCGACGCCATTATTAAAGAGGAGTTCAGCAAATACGGCGCGGCGCAAAAAGATATTGTGAATTTTTCACGCACGTTTTTACAAATGTTGCCCTCAAGCGGCGTTGTCAACGATAACGCTTATAATTCAATGTTAAAAATTTATCCAAATTATGTACCAATGCACAGAGTTTTTGAAGATAACGAAGAATTGAATTTCGGCGACAGTATGAAAAGGCGTAAAGGTTCCAAGCGAATTATAGTTTCGCCCGTTCAAACAATAATCAGAGATGCGCACGAACTTATTAAACGCGTCGAAAGAAACAAAGTTAAAGTTGCACTTGCGGGAATTGCACGTTGCGGCGGATTTGGCGATTTAATCGAGGAAGTAACCGGCAAAAATCCTAACGATAAAACTATAATTACTTTTCTTGAAAACGGCGAAAAGAAATTTTTGCAAACGGCTCCTGAAGTTGTCGAGGCGGTAAATAATTTGCAAACTGTAACGCAGGGCACGTGGATAACAAATTTATTGACGACGGCAACGGGCGTGCTTAGAAGTTTGTACACGGCGGTTATCCCTGACTTTGCCGCGGGTAATTTTTTCCGTGATATGCCGGACGCCTACCTCCACAATAAATACGGCAGCCAAAATCCTTTGACAACTTTGCTTGCAACGTGGCAAGGCTTGATGAGTGCGTTTCACAAAGATAAAATTTTTTATGAATGGTTGGCGATGGGCGGCGCGCAGTCAACCTTAGTTTCGCCCGACAGAAATTATACGCAACTTAGCGTTGACAGATTGACGAAAAACACAAAAGAGAGTTGGTTAAATTCCGGCGTTAAAGTTTTTTCAGTCAAATTTTGAATGCACTGCAAACTGTCAGCGAATACAGCGA
>CALGGV010000262.1 GCA_937915725.1 uncultured Selenomonadales bacterium | reverse complement strand
AATTAAACGCCAGCAAAAATTTATGGCGGCTTGTATGGATAAAGTTATGTCGCCTGCATTTATTCCGCGTATTCCGGCAGTCCTGCGCGAAGTTTTTGATGCTATTGATACAGATATGACTACCAGACAAATTTTGGAACTTGCCGGCGCGTTAAAATCTGCGCAAGAAAACGGGCTTGAAACTGATATGGTTCCGGGTTACCCGCTTTACATTGAAGATATAAGTTATTGGATTCCTGACGTTGCCGAATTGCAATACGCAATGGCAACAGGACTCGGAGTCAACGTCGATTCAAAATTAAAAAATCGCGTCAAAAAAATTGCTGATGAGTACAGCGAATCCATTCCGGAAAATATAAGAAATTCTTATCGCCCAAATGACGAAGAAAATTATTCAAGCCGTTCAAATTACGACAGTGAAAATTATTCAAGCCGTTCAAATTACGACGAAGATAATTATTCCAGCCGTTCAAATTACGACGAAGATAATTATTCCAGCCGTTCAAATTACGACAGTGAAAATTATTCAAGCCGTTCAAATTATGACGAAGATAATTATTCAAGCCGTTCAAATTACGACGATGAAAATTATTCAAGCCGTTCAAATTACGACGATGAAAATTATTCAAGCCGTTCAAATTATGACGAAGAAAATTATTCCAGCCGTTCAAATTATGACGAATACGCGCCAAAATATGAATCCTCAAATATTTCTACTTTTGATGAAGATTTTGATGATACTCCACAGCGTGACAGCGATAGTTCAAAGGACAGATAACGCCAAAATAATTTCGCGCAGGATTTTTAGTGCAGTCGCCGTTGAAATACCGCTTGAATCGTACGGCGGCGAAAGTTCCAATAAATCTACTGCCACAACGTTACTTTGACGAATAATTTTTAACGCGGCGTTCAAAAGTTCAATAAATGTTACGCCGCCCGCCTCCGGCGTTCCAGTTCCCGGAAAAATTGCCGGATCCAAAACGTCTAAATCAATCGTTAAATAAATAGGTTTTCCCGTAACTTCGGCAAGGACTTTTTCGAGTCCGTCGAAGTTAAATTTTTGTAAGCGCGTATGTTTTGCCGCAAATTCAAATTCTGGTCTGTCGCCGCTCCTTATTCCAAATTGAAAAATTTTTCCGTCGCCAATAATATCCCAAATTCGCCGAATGACTGTAGCGTGTGAAAGTTTCGCTCCCAAATAATCGTCGCGCAGGTCTGTATGTGCGTCAAAATGTATCACGTTAATATCGGGATATTTTTCAACTGCCGCCTTAAACATTCCCAAAGTTACCAAATGTTCTCCGCCTATCATAACCGGAATTTTATTATCAGCAAAAATTTTTTCTGCGAAATTTTTAATATCTTCCAACGCCAAATTTGTATCGCCAAAACAAAGTTCTAAATCGCCGCCGTCAAAAATTTTATAATCTGTAACGTCCAAATTTTGATAGGGGCTGTAAGTTTCCAAGCCGTAAGATTCAGCACGCATTACGCGGCTTGCAAAACGTGCGCCCGGTCTGTAGGAAGTTGTAGAATCAAAAGGCGCGCCAAAAATTACAATTTTAGATTCTTCATATTCAGAATCACAGCCTAAAAAAGTTTCAATATTTTTTTTCATAAAAATTCCTCCAAAAAAAATAACCCGCCAAATTGCGGGCTTTATTTTTTTATAAAATCGCTTAAATATTTTCTACCCCAATTACAAATATTGGTTAAAATTGGTGTCAAAGTTTTTCCAAATTCGGTTAAGCTGTATTCGGTTTTTGGCGGTACAACTGCATAAACTTTTCTTTGAATTAAACCATCTGCCTCAAGTTCGCGCAGTTGTTGAGTAAGCATTTTGGGCGTTGCTTGCGGCATAAATTTTTTTAATTCGCCGAATCTCAAAGTTTTTTCGATTAAGTGATAAAGAATTATCGGCTTATATTTTCCGCCAATTATGCTTAGTACCGCCTCGACAGGACATTCAAAAAGCCGTTCGCCGTTTTTCAAAATTATTTTCCTTTGCTTGCTAAAACTGTACGCGCTAAGCCTTTTATCCAGTCTTGATGCCCTTGATTCATAATATCCGGCTCGGTGTTGAATAAATCTTTTGCCGGTTTACCTTTCTGCGATTCTTGCGTTAAAATTCTGACACGATTTTCAGGTAAATCTTCCAACAACCACGCATGGATAACATCAAGGCGATGATCTGCGTCGCCTTCTGCCCAGCCGTGCCACGCAAGACGCCCGGGCTTGCCGTTTGACGGAGCCTCAAATTCTACAACTTCAGCCTCAATCGGAAAGCCAAAAGTTTTAAATTTAAAGCGTGTATCTGCCGCCAATTTTGTACCTTTCGTGTTGTAAAATTCAATATCGGCAGCGTTTTTATAATAGCTTGTCCAAATTGAAGTGTCAATCAAATTTTCAAAAACGTCCTGCGCCGTGATTCCTTGCACAATAATTTCATTAGATGCAAAATTATCCGTCGTGCCGGGCAAATATCCTTCAGGCCAGTTAATTTCGTTTAACATTTAAAATCGCCTCACTTAAGTTTTGATTAATTTTAACATTTTCTGAAAATGGCGCAAGTACGCACTATTTTGTAACATAGTTTCAAAAATGATACTAGCTTGCAAGAAAACGGACGATAATTCTCGTTTTTGGAATTTTATTTGTAACAGCCTCAGGGGTATCACCAACAGTCCAGCCGCCGGGTATCCAATAATCATTTACGCCTGCCTCGTTGCCGTCCGGTATTCTCAAATTTAAATCGCCAAAATCAATTATATCAATCCGCACAAGCCCGCCTTGACTTTTAAAATATCCCGCGTCGAATGAAAGTTTTTTCTCCCAAATTGAAATATCGCCGCCCGCCTCTTTTTCTATAGCGTCACAAAATTTTTTCGGCATTACAAAGCAAGTATTATCTTCCCTGCCGATTTTATCTGCGTGCAACATAAATTTTTCAAAACTTGCAACACTGGTAACGATTGAAAGTCCTTTTTTAAATTTTTTCAAATGATTTTTGATATATTTTTGGCTAAGGTAAGTTTCCGGCGCGGGACGCTCTCCTTTTGGCATTGCAAGGATAGTTTGCATTTGCTCGGGCGAAAGTGGCGCGGCAGCAAATACCGTTGACGCTGAAAATATTACAAGGCAAATTATCAGAAAAAATTTTTTCAACCTCAAACTTTTTCAACCTCCTTTAATCACTAAAAATAAAAAAACCCCATTCCTTAGCCCTTAATCCCTAATCCTTAATTTTCCTCAACTTCCCGCAAAAGTTTTTCAACGTAGCTCGGCAAATAAAACGCGCCGCGATGTAATTTTGTGTTGTAATATTTTGTTTGCAGATTTAAATTTTTCCACTTTTTAAAGTCTACGCCCTCGACGGGATGAAATTTTTTTGACGCAAAACCAAAAAGCCAATGTCCCGAAGGATAAGTTGGGATATGACACTGATAAACGCGGCTGATTAAAAATGAAGTTACAATTCTTTTATGGGCGCGTTGCATTGCTACGGCGTCGCGTTGATAGTAGGGGTTTTCGTGCTGATTTACCAAAATCCCGTCCACCTTAAGTGCGTGGCTGCAGTTGCCGTAAAATTCCTTCGTAAAAAGTCCTTCGCCGGGTCCAAACGGGTCGGTTGAATCGACAATTATTAAATCATATTCATTTTCGACGCGCCGAATAAATTTCAAACCGTCCTCAAAAAAAATATTTACGCGGGGATTATCAAGACAGCCGGCAGTTTGCGGGATAAATTTTTTGCAAGCCTCAACTACAACTTTATCAATTTCCACCAAGTCAATTTTTTCTATCGTGTCATATTTTAAAAGTTCACGTGCAGTGCCGCCGTCGCCGCCGCCTACCAGCAAAACTTTTTTTATCGCAGGATTTACGCACAGGGCAACGTGCGTTATCATTTCGTGATAAATAAATTCGTCTTTTTCGGTAATTTGTACGCGCCCATCTAAAACTAAAATTCTTCCAAATTCTGCGCTGTCAAAAATATCTACGCGCTGAAATTCGCTTACTTCAGAAAATAATTGTTTGTCTACTTTTATTGAAAATCTTACATTCGGCGTGTGTTGTTCTGTAAACCATAACTCCATAAAAAACTTCCTTTCAGTCAGTTTTTTTAAGGACTAAGGAATAAGGATTAAGGACTAGGGAATTTTTTTCCTTAGCCCTTAGCCCTTAATCCCTAATCC
>CALGGV010000261.1 GCA_937915725.1 uncultured Selenomonadales bacterium | reverse complement strand
TAAAATTTTTCTTCAGAATTAATATTAACAGTAATTGAAGTGCCGGTTTTTGGTTCAGAATCAATTTGCAAAAATCCTTTGTGCCTATCGACAACTTCACGAATTAATTTCATTCCGTAGCCGTGCCCTGCGCCTTTTGTAGTATAACCGCCGGCTGAAACTTGGCGAATTTCATCTTCAGTCATTCCGCAGCCCGTATCGTCAACAATAATTGTTAAGCCCTGCGAATTTACCCCAATAAAAATTTCAACTTGCCGCGCTCCTTTTTTTTCAGCTGTTGCCTCAAAAGAATTTTCAATCAAATTTCCAATAATTAATGCAAGCTCCCGCGTCGAAAGAAAAGAATTTTTTTCCGGCAAATTACTATCTCTGCGAAGTTCAAAATCAATATTCAATTCGGCGGCGCGGTTAGCCTTTCCGAGTAAAAGCGCGGCAATGGTTTTATCTTGAATCAGCCGCAAAATATTTTGTCCGTGTTTATCGGAGCCTTCTTCGCTGATAAATTCTATAGCTTGTTCATTTTCGCCGAGTTGCAACAAGCCGGAAATTATGTGCATTTTATTTCTAAATTCGTGAGTATTGGCGCGCAGGGCGTCGATTATGTGATTTAAGCCGGTAAGTTGTTCCGTTAGATTTACAAATTCAGTTCGATTGCGCAGAATTACCATAACCGCGTCAAGATTTTCAAGCGGGCGCAACGGTACCATACTTACCAAAAAAGATTTATCTTCAAGTTCAATCATTGACCACGGAATTATTAAATTTGAATTGAAACACTTGGAGGAGCCGGCGTAAATTGGCGAACTGTCAGACAAAAAATTTTCTTTAATATAAGATTTTGCCGGTAAATTTTTATAAATTATTTTTTGTTTTTCGTTGACAACAAAAATCCCCTCGTTGAGTTTGTCCAAAATTTCTTCGCGCTGAAGATACATTTGCGCAAAAGTTGTAGGATCGTAGCCCAGCAAAATCCGCCGAATACTGGTAGAAATTCCATACGCCAAAAATAATCCAGTAGCAAGTGAAATTGTCAAAAATCCAAACGCGCTTGCTACAATTTCCCGCTTGTGAAGTTCAATATTTTTTGTCGAAGTACTCGCCATAACAAATCCAATAACTTTTCCTTCGTCATTTCGCACGGAATGAAAGGCGCGTTTTTGAATATCAGGGTGTCCTTTAAAAGTTGTAACGTATTCATCACGGACGCCGTTAAGCGCGTCAACTTCGTCTCCACCAACAAATTTTTTTCCTATCAGATATTTATCCGGGTGATACAATCTAACATTTTCTGTATTTGCAATTACAATATAATCGATAGTGTTTTTTGTAATGTGTGCAATGCCGTCAATTCTTTTTTTTAAGCACTCTGAACAGCCGCCATCTTCAAGCGCGGCTTTTACTTCAATATCATACGCCAAAATATACGCCATTCTTGACAGGGAATTTTCTAAGTTGGTATTCATTTCTTGAATTTGTTTTGGTAAAATCATTATGACTGACAACGCCGCCACTACTACAACCAATAAAACATACGAAATTAAAATTTTTCTTGTGATTGACAGACGTTTCATTTTTCCCGCTCCTAATCTTTGAACAAATGACGATTCAGATTAATAATTTCACCAATTAACATTTTGCCGCGAATATCCGGATGCATTCCGTCAATAGCAAAAGTGTTACTCATTTTTCCTTCAGCGTCATAAAAGTACGGCTCAATATCAATGTAAAATTCCCTGTGCTTTATAAAATCATTTATTTCAATTAATTTTTCGTGCCAATTAGGATCTGTTTCAGTGCGGAAAATGTAAAAAATATTTTCAGGATTAATCGGCATTAGAGTTAAAAAAATTGGGCGAATATTATTTTCAAGGCAAAACTTTTCAATTTCCTTAAAATCTTCGATAACATTTTGGGAAGAAATACTGGCGTCGCGTAGACAATTTGTGCCGGTAGAAATAATCAGATTTTTTGGGTGGAAAGGCAAAACGTCGCTGTACACGCGCTGTAATGAAGTTTTAGCCGTGTCTCCACTCCGGCTAAGGTTAAGTATTGGAAAATCAATATAAGTTGCGTAGGAATATTCCAGAGCTCGTGGAGAATATGAAACTGCGCCGCCGCCATGAGCAACACTGTCGCCTAAAATTGCCGTGGTTACTCCTTTTGTAAAATCTTCGACGATAAATTTTTCAGAATTTGACCACGTACCAATAGGATTTTTATCTTTGTCAAGGGCGCGCACTCTCCAATAGTAAGGACCGGCATAAGGGCGGCTGTATTCATCGTACAAACTGGATTGATCTGCTGTAACTTGCCGCCATAAACTGTCCGCGCTCGGCTCCACGTCATTTTCAATTTCCGGCGGGTGATTCAAAAGTTCAACTTCATATTGTGGCGCGTCGTGAATTGGTATCCAACTATAGGCAGGATATATCGGTTGATTTTTATAATTTATAAAATCAAAATTATTTATCAAAGGGCAATTTGGCAACGATAAACTATTATCAACGCAGATTAATTCGGCAATGCTAAATTCGCCAATAGGTTCTTTGTGCAAGCCCAATGCACGCACTCTCCAATAAATTTTTTCATTTTTATAAAAATGCTCGCGCAGGTCTGCTTGATAACCGTTAGTAAAAATTCTTGCTGTAATTTCAATTTGATGATTTTCTGAAGGCGAAATTCCGCCCTCAACTTCCGGCGGCGCGTTCAAAAGTTCCAATTCGTAGCAAACGGCATTTGGTACTGTGTGCCAAACTAAAAACGGCATTAAACTTGCGGGATTTTTTTCGGTGTAATGGAAAATTGGAAATGGGCGCGGGCGTGAAAAATTTGGATTATCAATAATTTTTTTTGTACGAAAAATTTCTTTGCCAAAAATTCCTCGCGCAGATATTCTATAAAAATTTGGAATGGGCGCGCGTGGTACTCTGTAACTTGTTTCAAAAATTTCATCTGAAGTCAACAAGTGATAACGCGGAGAATCTTTTAAAATTCCGGTAGTTTCGCTGTAAGTTTCAATTTTGTAAATGCAAGGATAAGGTAACGGCGTCCAACTCAAAATTAAATCTGCGCCGTCATTGCTGAATTCAACAGAAATATCTTGACTTTTAATTTGTAACAAGTCAACATTCTCTGCAACAAAACATGTAAACAGCGAAAAAAAAGTTATCAGTATAAAAAAAAGGCAAAATTTCCTCATAAAAGCTGCTCCCTTTACAAAAACGCGGGCGGTTGCTAAAATAACGTTGAAATTATAGTTTAAGTTATAATTTTTATCAAGGTGGCGAATTTTATGTTTCAAAATTTTAAATTGAAACGAAATCATATTATCATTGGAATTTGTACATTAATTGTTATTATCACCGGCGCGTCAATGATTAGAATCAACTACAATGAAAATATAATAAATTCATACGCGGCACTTGTAAATCCTTTGCCGGAACGTACAAGAATAGGAATGTTCGCCGCTGTTTGGCACCAGATCGCCGGCAACACGCGCAGCAGATTTGTAACTGAAGGCGACGCCAAAAGGGCTGAAGTGACAATTAAACGAGCGTACAACTTTATGATTGGCGCGGACGTTATTTTGTTAATTGCTGTGGGAGTTTTAGTACTTCAGCCGATTGTTTCAAAAAAGTTTAAATCTATAAAATAAGATACAAAAATTTTCAGGAGTTAGGGAATTTTCCCTAGCTCCTATTTTTTTTTGAGTAAGAAAAATTTTTAAGGGCTGTGGACTGTTGAAAAAGCCGCCAAAAATCAATTTTAACGGGGCTTTTCTTTTGTTTTAATATAAAAGTACCAATGAACTTAGAAAGGCGCGTCTACGTGGCTCTCAAGCGTAATTTTGAGCTTATTTTTATATCTGCATTAAATTTTATTCAAGCCAAAAATTATTTTTTTTTAATGTTCCAGAGTAAATTTTTCTGCACTTATTTTTTTGCACAAAAAAAGTAGCCACCGACAATAAATCGATGACTACCCGTAGATTAACCTTTAGCAGTTAGAAAAATTCTTTCTGCTGTTTAATTTAAAACTCATTTCTTTTTGGAATAACTTGTAAGGGGTGTACTGTTGTTTTGAGCCAGACTCGCAAAGTCGATAGTTTCAATATTGCCTGCAGAATAGCTATCTGTAGTAATTTCAGTAATATCGGTAATTTGCGGGTCATTAGAAATAAAGTTGTTATCCTCGAAAATATCGTCTTCCAATATTTCCATAGGCGATTCAGCAATTTGAGGAGTCGCGGGAGCCGTATATGCGTCAAAATTGAATGTTTCTGCAGCGTTTGTACCTTTCTTCAACTGGAAGGAGCCTGCATCTTCAACGTTTTCAAAGAAAATAGTTGTTGTCTGTCCATTGTAAGTAAAGGTAAGTGTGCCGCCGCCATCAGCTGTATTATAAGTAGGATCTGCTATTGAGATGTTATCGAAATACAATGTATCATGAGACGTTAAGCCACCAACAATAGTATCAGCACCTTCAGCACTATAGCCGGTGTATACATAAACATTGCCGTTATCTCCAGTTACATTATTGGTGATCTTATCATTACTAAAGCCGGCATTAATTGTATTGTTATTAGCTGCAGCAGCAACAGTGATTAAATCATTATCGTAATCTGCGACAATACTGCTACTTGAGCCGCCAACTGTGATCTTATCAACTGCGGCACCGCCAATCACTGTAACATTATTACCGGTATTGTTAACTTCATTTGCGCCTGCGCCTGCTCTGATATAAGTACAAGCACTTGAGTTTGTGATAGTGTCTGCGCCGTTACCTGCGTTTACACTTACAGCCTCAGCTTTGCCACTTACTCCTTCTGTATTAATAGTGATAGTCTTGTTACCTGAGCCGTTAGCATCAATGTATACACTCTTAGCAGTATTAGTAATGGTATAAGCTCCATTTTGAGCTGCAACTGTCATGTTGGCAACTGAACTTGTGAAAGCCTGTGTAGGATCACTAAGTACACGATAGTTAGCTTTAATTGTAGCGGTTTCATCTGCTACTGTGGTTGTACCGGATTTAATATGTGTAATTTCAGTGGTTGCATCAAAGTCTCCAGTATCACCTTTAAGAACAACAATTGGAGCATTTGTGGTTACTTGAGAAGATTTTATCGACATTTCACTACCGTCTGCATTAAGGCTGGCTGAAAGCATTGATGAATCGTAATAACGGAAATGAAGTGTATCTTTAGTAGCATTAAAACCTTCGATTGTATCAACACCATCAGAATAATCGAATTGGAAAGTAATTCCATTAGTTCTATCTGCAGCAGTAACTTGGATAAGATCGTTACTGCCGCCGCCGTTAATTGTGAGATTCGCAAGATCTGCGGTTACTTTGATTGTGTCTTCACCGTAAGCTCCGAAAATGCTATTGATTGCAGCCCCAGAATTAAGAGTGATCTTATCACCGGCAGAGCCGCCCCAAATTGTGACATTTGCGCCGCTATTTGTAAAGGTATTTTCGCCGGCATTTGATTTAATGGAGACATAGTTACTTGCATTTGTAATTACGTCATTGCCGCTGCCGGTGTAGACTGTTACAGCTGTATCGGATGCTATACCATCAATTGAATTGATATTGATAGTTTTGTTATTTCCGCCGCTTGCATCAATATAAACTTTCTTTTGAGCGTTTGTAATGGTATCTTCGCCGGCAAATGTATAAATTTTCATTCCACTGTTAGCATCAGCTTCATGAACTGTATAATTGTCAGCAGTTGCACTAAGGTTACGTACAACTCCCAATTTAAGTTGACTTGTTGTTGAGGTTACGTCATTAGCTGCATTTGATCCGTATTTAATCTGCAATGTATTTGCATTTTCAGCAGTAAATGAATCATTGTCATCAGCTTGTAAAACAACAGTTGTACCGCCGCCGTTAATTGACATTTCAGTACCTGCTCCATTAAGAGAAATTGCTGATTCAATAGTGTAAATACCGCTAAAGTAGATAACATCTTTACCGAAGTCAAATCCTCTGATTGTATTTGTACCTTGAGAATAACTGAATTGATAAGTAACAGGATTAGCTCTAGTTCCTTCAATATCAGTTACAATTGAGTCATCGCCATAGCCGCCATAAATTGTTACGTTTTCTGCATGGTTTTCGATTGTATCTGCCTCTGCGCCGCCATTGATTGAAGCTCCTGTGGCATCTGCGCCATTGTAAATTGAGTCATTACCTGCGCCGGCATCGATTGTTACGCCGGTATATGATGCATTTTTAATGCTGTCATTGCCGCCAAGACCAAATACATAATAATTATTACCGGAAACGTTAATTTCTTCGCCGGTGTTGGTGCCATTTTGAACTAACGGGGTATTATTATGACCTGTTATTGCTGTTCCGGAGCTATTGATAAATGAAATAGCTGTGTTGCCGGCAATTTTTTGATAGCCGCCTGAACCATCTGTACCCATTACTGATACAATCGCACTTCCAATAGTAATTAACAAATAATCGTTTTGATATGAATTGAAAGTGAAATCAGGAATTGTACTACTGTCAAGTACTTGAATCTTATCTTTAGCAGGATTGAATCCTCTGATAACGCCGCCGTTGCCGGAGCCGCCGTCGAATTGATAAATGTGAATTCCATTTGCATAATCAGCGTTAGTAATAGTATCAATTCCGGAGCCGCCATAAACAGTAGTATTACTGGATCCTTCGTAAAGGTAGATATTATCATTACCTGCATCGCCGAATATTGAAACATCGGAACCGGAGTTCAAAATTGTATCGTCGCCTTGTCCGCCGTCAATGCTAACCTTATTAGCATTTTCATTGAAGATAGAATCATTGCCAATGCCTGCGTAAATTGTAACATCTGAACCGGTATTGTAAATGGTATCTTGTCCGCCATAACCTTGAATTTCAAATTTATTGGCGGTATTGGGGAGGTAATTATTGGTATTATCGCCGGCTAGGATATTTCCGACACTAACTGTTGCTGTTCCGCCGTTAATATCTGTTACCAATGCTTTATTTCCATTGGCGCCAAATCCTACCAAAGATACAACTGTATTTCCGCCGAGCGTTATACTAAGGTTTGCTGCAGAAACAAGAGTATTTGTGCTTGTGGTAGTGAATGAGCCGCCGGTATAGTAAATTATATCGCCTTGCTTGAAGTTCTTAATAATATTTGTACCTTCATTGCTGCCGAAAACATATGTTACATTCTTGGTGCGATTTTCTTTAGCAATAATTGTATCGTTGCCGCCTTCTGCATAGACAGAAACTTGATCATTATCGCCGATGAGAGCAATAGAATCGTTACCTGCGCCAGCATGAATTGTAACGTAATTAGCATTGTTTGTGATAGTGTCGTTGCTTGATGTGCCATAGATAAGGGCGTAATTATTAGTATTGTCAAGTTGAGTATTAGCAGTGACATTTTGAATTGCCGGAACAATGATCTTATCAATATTTGCATCGTCTTCAAAGCCATAATTGCGTTCTCCGGAAATTTCTTTCTTAGTAATATTAACTATAGAACCGCCGGTGTTGTAATTTTGAAGAATGATCGCATTGTTAGTATTACCGACATTAATTACGAAATTATTACCGGAAACGGATGTAGAATAGGTAGTATCAGAATCAAGTTTGATTGTATCGTATTGGCTGTAGTTTACGATAGTATCATTGCCGCCGCCTACTTTGTATTCGTAGATAATACCGTTGGTATGACTTGTTCCTGCAACAATAGAATCATTACCTGCGCCGCCGTTGATTATTACATCTAATGGATCAGAGGTAGTTGTGAGTAAGCTATCAGAGGCGCGATATGTGCCCATTATGATTGTATCGTTACCGTCGCCGCCATAGATTGAGGCTTTGTCACCTGCTGCAATAATTTTATCGTTTGCTGCGCCGCCATAAATTGAAATATTAGTAGCATTTTCATCTGCAACAATGAAGTTAGCAGCGTCATCGCCTTGAATTGAATATTGCGCATCATTAACACTATAGGACGCTAAATCGGTACCTGTAACATATCTGACATATGGAGTTTCAATTTGATTTTCTTCTTCGCCTTTGATTACCGAAATTCCAATACCGCCATCTAAAGGACCAGGTTTGTAGCCGCCACTACCATCAGAAACAGGGGCAGCAAGCAAAATTGAGCCTACAGATACGTTAGTTTCACTGTTTTTAATTGTAAACAACATACCTTGTGAAGTTGCGTTATATGAGTAAGTTTCATTAGCCTGCAAATTGAATTGAATTTGATCGTCGCTGGACAAACCGAAAATTACATCGTTACCATCATTGCCGTCAGCAGTGGAATTGTAGATATAAGTTCTGTTACCGCCGGAAGTATTAGCAAAAATGGTATCGTTGCCTGCGCCTGCCTCAACTGTAATTTCAGCCTCACCACTTGCTCCGCTGATATTAATTGAATCTGCGCCTTTTCCTGTAGTAATTGTAACAATGCTTGCGTTGTTAATAATGGTATCGTCGCCTTCGCCGGTTTGAATTTGAGTATTTGTACCGGTGTTAGTGTTAGTAATTGAATTTGCACCGTTGCCTGTAGTAACTGTAACATTTATACCGCTGTTTGTAATACTATCATTACCATCGCCAGTATGAATATCTGCACTTGTGCCGCTATTGTTTATAGTGTTATTTCCACTACTTGCCGTAATATAAACGTTACTTGCTGAGTTGGTAATAGTATCGTTGCCTACGCCGACCTCAATATAAGCGTTGCTACCGGTAGAATCGTTGTTGATTGAGTTTGCGCCATTTCCTGCTGAAATAGTAACGTCAACAGCAGTATTTTTAATGTAGTCGTCTTTACTACCGCCGACTATGTTGTATCCTTCGATTGTGCTTTGATAAGGAGTGCTTGAAGTAGCCTCACTATCCGTAAGAATATGTGTTTTCTCAACTTTATAAGATCCATAAGCAGGAAGAGAACTATTACCATATGTAAATTTGTAATTGATAATAGAATTGACTTGAACTTTTTTGATAGTAATAGTTCCTGAGCCGACATTGAATATTATATCCTTATAATTAGGATCATCAGAGCCGCCATCAGTATAATTACTTACAATATAACTATCATATGGGAGTAAATTACTAGATGTTTTATTATCAGTGAATTCAATATAATCGCCATCGCCGAAATTGTAGATAATATCATTGCCGTCGCCGGATTTATATTGGAATACGTTAGAGTTACCGTTACTGTAAATAGTGTCATTGCCCGCGCCAGCTTTAATTGTAACAAGGGCCGCTTCATTAGCAACTTCAACGTCAATACCATTAGCTTTTCCATCTGCAAGCAAGATAACGTCATTACCATCGCCTGCATCGATTGAAACATTGGAGCCGGTATTTTTGATAATATCATCGCCGCCGCCAGTTTGTACTGTTACACTAGGAGCATAGTTGGTAAGTGAATCTATACCGCTGGAGCCTATAATCAAATATCCTGCATCTTCAGCTTTATTAATTAATTCTTTATTTTTTGCCATAATCTTTTTGGCAGGCGAATTAACAACTTTACTCTTTGCAACGCCGCTAACTTCGTACATAAATGTAATTGGAGTAGCTTTTTCAAGGAAGTCAAAGTTTGCAAGTGCATTTCCGGTGGTTGTGAGTCTATCGCCTTTAAGCAATAAAGATCTAGCTGTACCGTTGTCACTAACGAAAACTTCGAGACCATCAGAAGAAAGTTGAGTTACTATTGTGTCGCTGTTTGCTCCAGTTCCACCATATACAGAAGGTATAACTCCTGCGCCAAGTTTAATAGAGTCAGAACGGCTGAAACCAAGAATAATATCGTTACCATCACCGGTATTATAAACGTAGATATTGCTAACGCCGTCATTGTAAATAGTGTCATTACCGCTGCCGCCAATAATTGTTGAATTTGAAACGCCAGCATCAAGACTGATGAAGTCGCCTGATGTACCCGCGTTGATTGAAGCTTGAACAGCCTCTTGAGCGAAAATATAATCTATTCCGTCGCCGCCTTCGAGTGTAGTAAAGGAACCATTTGATCTAATGGTATCATTACCGTTGCCTGCGCTTACACTGACAAAATTACCATTACTTACAATAGAATCATTACCGCCGAGAGCATCAATTATATATCTGTCTTTATTGTTGATTAAAGTTTTGGAGCCTTTGTCATTACCGCCGGTACCTTTCAACAAGCGCGGAACTGCAAGCGTAAATATTCCGGTAGTCGCGTTATAGTCATATGTGCTAGTCAGTGCTGCATTGTTAGTAATTTTATCGCCAGTCAAATTAATCTGTGCCATTTGCTCTGGATCAAGATCATTCATTTCTTTATCTTTGAAAGTGATAGTGTAATTACCGAATTGAACACCAAAGGTTGTACCGTTCATAACGGTTGAGAAAGTGTCGTAGCCGTTAAGTTGCAAAGTATCGCCATTATCCCAGCCGTAAATAGTATCTTTACCGTCATTGAGATTGTATTGGATAATGTTGTTGGAATTATAGAGTATGATGGAATCATTACCCAGACCGCCGCCAATGGTGAGTTCAGAGCCGGAATTGATAACGATAGAATCATTGCCGCCGCCTGCGTAAATGGAGACTTTATTTGCGCCGCCACCTACAATGGTATTAGCATTGTCATCGCCTTTAACAGTAGAAGAATCATCTGTGGGGCTAGTAAGAGTTCTAACACTATCTGTAACGTTTATAATATTTGGAACAGTTAAAGTTTCTCCTACTGGATTGCCATTAATATCATATATAACGTGGAATTCTTTTACTTTGGTGCCGAGTTTCTGATAAGCATCGCTACCGTTACTTTCTTTGAGTTTAATTTTTGTGCCGCCGTCACTGAGTGTCAAAATAAGAGTATCTGATTCTAAGGCTGTACCAAATGCTACTGATTGAATTGAGGCATTGGTGCCATAAGCATTGCTACCAAAATCATAATAACCTCTAACTCTAATTGAGTCATTGGCATTAATACCGTTAATGACATTGACGCCTTCGCCGAGTGCAACTTCAAAGACGTGATTTTGAGCACTGCCGTGTGCAATATCGATTGTGTCATTACCGTAGCCGCCCAAAATGGTAACATCTTCGCCTTCAGCGATTTTGATAGAATCATTGCCACTGCCTGCGTTAATTGAAACTTGAGAGGCGTGGCTAATAATTGTGTCATTGCCGTTAAAGGCATTAACTGAATAATTTTCATAGCCTTCACTTGGTACTTCAATTTTTTCAGCTAAATTTGTTCCCAAAATAAGTTTGTCAATTGTTACTTCATGAATTCCTTGTGAGTCTTTAATTTTTAACTTACTTGTAGTATTGGGATCAAACATATTGTATTTATCTGCCTCGGTAGCTGTGGCACCCAATGCAGCAATTTCAACATCAGTTTTTCTTTCGCCTTTGAGTAAAATGCTATAGTAGCCAACTTTGACTTCAAATCCGTTAGCTGTAACGTCGGCTGAAACAACGTTTGTATCTGAATAATTGGCACCAACTAAGCTAAGAGTATCGTCACCGCTAAATCCAAGAATAGTATCGTTGCCGTCGCCGTAATTGTAAACATAAACATGGTTATGATCTGCACCGTTACCATAAATTAAATCATTACCCATGCCGCCAATAATAACATTAGCTGAGGCGTCGTCAGCAATTTTAATAGAATCATTGCCAATGCCAGCATCAATGCTTACGCCTGTACCATTTGAAACAATAGAGTCATTTCCGGCTTTTGCGTAAATTTCATAATTATCTGATTCACCATCACTGCCAATATTAACAATGGAGTTTCCGAAAGTTATATTGTTGTCGCCGTTCGTTCCAACGATTTTTCTCGGTACTACATATTTTCCTATGTCATCGCTGGTTGTTACTTTAGAGCCACCAATGAATTTTTCAATCAGTATTTCTGTATCAGCAGCAATTTCTTCGTAATTTGAAATGCTAGTTGATGCTAACCCGTCTTTTAAAGCACCTTTGATAACAACTTTTGTATAACCGAAATTGAAAACGAGCCCTTCTTCAGTGAAGTCTTTTGTTACCTTAAAAGTACTGCCCGTATTATCTGTGAAACGAAGTGTATCGCCGGATTGGAAGTTGAAAATATAGTTTACACCGTCATTACTTCCAAATGAATAAGTTTGAGTAATATCATCATTAACCACAAAAACTGAGTCATTGCCGTAGCCGAGAGATACAAATGAACCAGATGCTTCGCCTACGAGATAGACTTTATCATTACCGGAGCCAGCATCGATACTTACATCGCCTGCTGCACCATATGTAGCATTGTTATCGAATCCTTGAACATAAATTGTATCATTACCTGTACCGGCTTGAATAGAGACGCTAGAGCCGGTGTTGTAAATTGAATCATCGCCGGAAAGAGCATAGATTATATATTCATCGTTGTTATTAGAAAGTAAACTATCATTACTGCTTGTACCCATTACATATTTAGGAACAGAGAATGTTTTTCCGTTATATCTAGTGCCGTCATGGTTGACTATATTTATTGGAGTATCTTTATCTGCTTCCTCTTTAATGAAGTCTTTAAGGGTAATAGTTCCAGTTGGACTATATGCATCTCTAGTGTTAGCAATATTAAGAACTACATCTTGACTTCCTGGATTTCCTTGAACTGACGCTGAAATGACGTAAGTATTTTCTTTAAGTTGGATAGAATCATTTTCGCCGAAGAAATAAATAGAGTCGAAACCTTCATATGCGCCGAAAAGATAAGTACGAGCATTAATACTATCGTCAACAACTTGTTTGCCACCGCTGGTCATAGATTCGCCAATAATAAGGTCGTTACCATAACCGCCATCAATGATTACGCCTTCGCCGTATTTAGTACCACTTTCTCCTGCAAGCAGGTGGATAGTATCATTG
Organism: uncultured Selenomonadales bacterium; assembly: GCA_937915725.1. Lineage (GTDB taxonomy): Bacteria > Bacillota > Negativicutes > Selenomonadales > Selenomonadaceae > Quinella. The sequence continues at coordinate 8,033 of CALGGV010000261.1, read as the reverse complement.
CCGTAACCACCGTAAATTGTGACGTTACTTGCGCCTTGGTTTTCGATTGAATCATTGCCTGTCATGCCGTCAACTGAAAAGCCGTCATTCGTTGCAATGTTAATAACAGGTGTAACATCATCAGAGCTAGTAGTGCCGCGTTTGAGCTTGGGGATCATGTTATAGGCTAAATTTTCCAAATTAAAATTGTAAGTTTCGGGAATCTCAAGAGTCTCATCACTTTCATTATAAGGTATAGCACCTTGAATGAAAACAGCATTTCCTTCTGAATCAATGATATTGATTTTTTTACCGCCGGGATAGTCATTCAAAGTTATCATACCGACGCCATTATTAATAGAAATAACATAGTGGTTGCCGGTAGCGTCAAAATCGCCGGAAACTTTGGTGACTTGACTTAGTACTTGGATAGAATCATTTTCGTTGAAACCAACTATAGTATCTCTGCCGTCGTAGAGATCAAATTGATAAACGTGCGCGGCTGTAACTTCAGTGGAAACGTCGTCATTATTTTCATCTTTAATTGTAATCGTTTTCTTATCATTTGTGGCAAAAATAGTATCATAGCCGTAACCGCCAACGATAGTAACAGCTTTATCAACATCATATAAAGTATCTGTAGTAGTTAAATTAGTTTCAGAACGAACATTAGTACCACCAGTCAAAATGATTGAATCAGAACCGGAGCCACCGAAAATGGAGGCAGCCTTAGCCTGAACCGTGATAGTATCATTACCTGCCGCCGCGTCAACTGTATATTCATCATAAGTTGAAGTAACAACTGATTCATCGCCGATTGTAGTATAGAGAAGTTTTTTGGGAATTTCGTAATGAGTTTTGCCGTCCTTAGTAACAGGAGTCCCCATTGCCATGAGCTTATCTGAGGCAAGTGAGCCGTTAAAAATATTAAGGTGTGTAGTAGCTAAAAGACTATCCTCGGGTTTTTGAATGAGTATAGAGCCGGACCCGATTTTAATAAGATAGTTACCTAAAGTATCGACATCGCCTACAAGATAAGGAGAAGTTTCGGGGATATCTTTAATGACGATAGAATCGTTGGAATTGTAACCAATGATAGTATCTCTGCCGTCGGCGTTGTAGGTGTATTCGTAGACGTGCCCGCCGTAAGTAGTAGTTTCACCTGATGTTTTTTTATCTTCAGAAACATTGATAATATCATTACCTGCGCCGCCTATAATTGTGACGCCTGATGTAACGTCGCTTGCGCCGGCTTTAATGGAAATTTTATCATTAGCCGCGCCTGCGTTGATTGAAATGTAATTACCTGCATTAACGATAGAATCTGCGCCGCCGGCTGCGTCAATAGTCCACGGTTTTTCATCGGTACCATTTTTGATAGTGCCTGTGTAATTGTAGATTTTATCAGCTTTAGTACCGCCCATCATTTTTAAAGGAACAGTTTCAGTAGTATCAGTTAACACGCCGGAGGCGTTAAGTGCTTTGATTTTTACCTGTGAGCTGCCAGGTGTTAATCCAATAAATCTAATGGAGCCGGAACCAACTTTAACAATAAAATCATTGCCATCACTGGACATAGAAACTTCGTAGGTAGAATCAGTAATGTAAAGAGTGTCTTTTTCGGAATCCCAACCAGAAATAGTGTCGTTGCCGTCGCCGTAATTATAAACATAGGTATTACCTGCACTGCCATGACCGGAAATAGTAATTAAATCGTGCAATCTGCCGCCTTGAATGCTCATATTTGTAGCAGTAGCTGCAACAGTGATTGAGTCATTTCCTGAGCCGGCATCAATTAATGTATACGCTTTACCAGAGTCCGGTGTTCTAACATCTGCATCACCGGTTGCGCCTTTCTTTTTAATGCTGACTGATGCAGAACTTGTAACAGTAATTGCTTCATAGCTAGCAGTAGCAGTTAAAGTTTCCGGGTCGGTGAAAAGCTGTAAATCAAAAATTAAATTCATTTCCTTTGTCATTATAAACACCTCTTCCATGAAATCGCTCTTTTTTTTAAAGAGACTTATTGTTAACAATCTCGAATTCAAATTAATTTTTTGCAAAAAATTATTAAATATCTACCCTTTAGTTGCGCTGAATTAGGGCTAAAAAAAAATAAAAATTACAACTTTTACGGAAAACATTGAAACTCGTAAACCGGAAACTTTGTATTTCTAACTAATTTCATAGGCACTCCTCCTTAAATTGAAACAAAAAATACTTATCCTAAATCTTATCATAATAAGTATCGTTGAAAATTTAAAATAACTTAAATTGAAATTTACTTGAAAAAATAAAAAAACTTTCCTGCGCTTTAAAACGAAGAAAAGTTTTGCCTGTAATTTAATATGTTTTATATTTTTTTTAGTTTATAAAATTTTTTACAGCGGCGGTGGTAATTGAAAAAACCTGCGCTAAATTTTGAGCGATTGTGCAACTTTAATTTTGATAACAAGTCGGCATTTTAAAACGCCTAGCAAAGAAAAAATCGTCCGCTGAAATCGCACCACACGGAGCAATGCTCCTACTCGTCACATTGCATGCGCGTACAGCCGCCCTTCCTTGTGCGGCATTTTTTCTATTTTTTTCAAAACAATAAATTATTTTGCAACCATACGATTAATCGCAGAAATTAAAGCAAAGATTGACGCGGTTATTATATCTGTATCCATACCCGCTCCCCAATAAATATTTCCGTCTTCGGCGGTGATACTGATATAGGCGATGGCACGCGCAGATTGTCCAATTTCCAGCGCGTGTTCATTGTAAGTCAAGTTGCTGTAGGAAATGTTTAAATTTTTTTGAAGAGCGTTTGACACGGCGTCAAGTCTGCCGTTGCCGCGTGCGCTGTAAGTTACGTGTTCGCCGTTAATTTCCAATTCAACAGTACCGCTGCGCGTGCCGCCGGGTTCTTTCTTGAGTTGGAATTCAATCAGCTTATAAGGTTTTTCGACGTTTACATATTCATCAAGGAAAATCTGATAAATTTCGTCCGGTAAAAGTTCCTTATGCTTTTTATCAGAAACGCCTTTGACGCAGTAGCCAAAATCTTCACGCATTTTTTTAGGCATATCGACACCGTAACGTTGCTCCATAATAAAGCCGACGCCGCCTTTGCCGCTTTGACTATTGATTCTGATAACGTCGCTATCATAAGTCCTGCCGACGTCGTGCGGGTCTATTGGCAAATATGGAACAGTCCAGCGATCGGGATTTTTTTCTTCGCGCCAATGCATACCCTTAGCAATAGCGTCTTGATGACTTCCGCTAAACGCCGTGAAAACAAGCGCGCCTGCGTAAGGTTGCCTGTCGTGAACGTGCATTCTTGTAACGCGCTCGTAAATTTCGACAAGCGCGGGCATATTTGTAAAGTCAAGTTTAGGGTCGACGCCGAGTGCAAACATATTCATTGCAAGTGTAACAATGTCAACATTGCCGGTACGTTCGCCGTTGCCAAAAAGTGTACCTTCGATTCTGTCAGCACCGGCAAGCAAGCCCATTTCTGAATCAGCGACGCCGCAGCCTCTGTCGTTGTGCGGGTGTAAACTCAAAACAACTTTATCACGATATTTTAAATTTTTGTTAATGTAGGCAACTTGCATAGCGTAGACGTGCGGCATTGACATTTCAACAGTTACTGGAATGTTTATGATAGGTTTTCTGTCTAAAACGGGTTGCCAAACGTCAAGTACGGCGTTGCAAACTTCAAGTGCGTATTCCGGCTCTGTACCCGTGAAACTTTCAGGCGAATATTCAAAGCGATAATCTGCGCCGGCTTTTTCTGTAAGTTCGAGCAGGAGTTTTGCGCCGTCAACTGCAATTTGTTTAATTTCGTCTTTCGACATTCTGAAAACTTGTTCACGCTGTGCAAGGGAGGTTGAGTTGTAAACGTGAACAATAGCATTTTTTGCGCCCTTGAGAGCCTCAAAAGTTTTTTTAATGATATGTTCCCTAGCTTGCGTCAAAACTTGTACTGTAACATCGTCGGGAATTAAATTATCTTCAATGAGTTTGCGAAGGAGCGCGTATTCAGTATCAGACGCGGCGGGGAAACCCACTTCAATTTCTTTGAATCCTATTTTTACCAACGTTTTATAGAATTCTATTTTTTCGTCCAAACTCATGGGAATTATCAAAGATTGGTTGCCGTCGCGCAGGTCTACACTGCACCAAATTGGAGCTTTTTCAGGATATTCTTTTTGCGCCCAACTTAAATCAATTTCCGGCGGCATAAAGTAACCTTTTGAATATTTTTTGTGATTTTCCATATGTATAATTTTTTACCTTCTTTCTTTTAACAATACGGCAAATTTTATACTATCAAAAAATCAATGTCAATTTTTTATCCTTAATCCCTATCCTTTAGTCTTTATCCCCTAGTCTTTAAGATTTGGCGAAGTTAGATTTTTTATGTATACCTACGTGTACACGGTTGCTCCTAACTAACTACTGCCTACTGCCTTTTGCCTAAAATAAATCTTTCGGCTTAACATTCCAGTTAATGTAACGCTTGCGCCCTTTCGTAACTTCACCAATATCTATAGCTTTTTTGGGGCAGATATGCAAGCAACCCAAACATTCAACGCAATTATGATTCCAGACCGGCGACCCGTTAGGGCGAGTGATATTTTTAACAGGGCAAATTTTTTCACACATTCCACACTTAACACAGGATTTTATATCACAAATAAATTTTTCGTCAAGGGTTGCGCGGCGGCTTTTCCATTCTTCGTGCCACTTTTTGCACTTGTCTTTCAAAATTTCCCAGCTTGTATGATTTTCATTTTCGTAAACTGCGCGAGCGATTTTTTTAAGTTGCCAATCTGCGAAAATGTAACGCAATTTAATTCGCCAATCTGCAGCAGTGTCTCTGGACGGCAGATAATTTGAAACAAGGCGCACATACCAACTTGCATTGAGTTTAAGATTTTTTTCGGCAAGAATTTTTTTTAAATCAGCAAAGGGACGACCGAACCACGGAACTCCACAAGTACAAATTGCAAAAATATATTTCGTGTTTGTGAAGTTCAGATTTTTTAAAAATTCCTCAACTAAAATTGGCAAGCCTACATAGTGCAACGGAAAAATAAAGCCGACCTTTTCTGCGTCAACTTCAAAATTTTTATTGCGCAATTCTTTAGGTACTGAAAAAATTTCTGCACCGTTTAAATTTTGTAAAACCTGCGCGACGTACAAAGAATTACCCGTTGCCGAAAAATAAAAAATCTTAGTCATAAAATTTCAACTCCAAAATTGTTCAACTTGAAATAAAGACAAAAAACGGCGTCCACGGATGGACGCCGCCGCCGGTTACTGCCGTGATGGCAGTACGGCGGGTAGAGTTTCTTTCTTTGCTAGGCGTTTCTTTCTTTTCAAAGAAAGAAATGCCGTATTAGATAAAAATAAAAATAAATTTACAAATTTTCAACAACAGCTTGACCGAAATAAACTACACAGCCCATTATAATTACGAACGGTAAAAAAACTTTGGCGGCAAATTTCATCAGCTGACTTTCAACGCCGTGAATACCGACAGCCGCTACGCCTATTGCGATTGATTGAGGCGAAATAATTTTACCTACACACGCGCCCGACGCATTAGCCGCCGCCATCCACGCTTGCCCAATTTCATTAGCCCCTATTGCCAATGCTGAATCAGCTTGCAACTTGCCGAAGAGTACGCCGCTTGTTGTAGCAGAGCCCGTAATAAATGAACCTGCCGCGCCAATTAACGGCGAAATGAACGGGTAAAAAGTTCCAGTTGCCGCAACGGTTATTGTTGCCATTGTCGTTATCATTCCGCTGTAACCCATGATTCGCGCAGTTCCAATTATCGTTATCATTGTTATAAAAGTCGGTATCATAGTTTTAATCGTTCTGCCCAAAACATTCAACATATCGTTTGCAGTTGCGCCTTGTACAATTCCGGAAATTATCGCCGCCGACATAATCAAAGTACCCGGCGTAACAATCCACGTAAAAGTATAAAGCCCTGCGCCTTCACCAGTATAAATCGCTATTGAAGTTTTAACTTGACTAAGTAAATCATTAATCGGCGGAACAAGTTTTGAAGTTGCAATTAAAAATACAAAAATCAAAATGAAAGGCAACCACGCCTTCATTCCTTTGTCAAAAGTTATTTCAGATTTTTCTTCTACAGATTGAATTTGATATTCAGGGTCTTTGACAGGAAAATATTTTGCGTAGACAACAATTAAACCCATTGAAAAAATTGCTCCGGCAACGCCCGCAATTCCCGCGCCCATAATATATCCTGCGCCGAGTGCCGGTACCAAAAATCCTAATCCCGCAACCAAACAAATTGGAATCATTCCTCTTAACGCCTTTAAAGATTGTCCAAAAGTTACAATCATTAAAAAAGGCATTATGATTATCAAGGGCGTAAGTTGAATTGTGGCGAATGTTGCAATTTGTGCGCCTTCAAAGCCCGTTAATTGTGCAAGCGTCGTAAGGGGCAAGCCGATGGAGCCGTAAGAAGACTGCATAGCATTTGCCAAAAGACAAACGATAATTGCCGAAATTGGATTAATTCCAATACTTGCAAGCATCGACGCGCCAATAGCAACTGCCGTACCAAATCCCGACATACACTCCAAAAAGCCGCCAAATCCCCACGCAATAAGTAAAACAATTACGCGCTGATCCGTGCTTACAGAATTTAACATTTCTTTAATCGTGTCCATTCCCTTTGTAAAAACGGACAAGTTGTAAGTAAAAATTGCCGCAATGATAACCCAAATTATTGGCCACACTGCAAGCGCGCCGCCCTCAAGTGCCGCCGTCAATGTGTCTTGATAACTCATACCAAAAAAATTTGTTGCTATAAAAAATGAAAATATTAGTGCTCCGGTACAAGCTTGAAACGCCGGCAACTTCAAAAAACTAAGTGCGAATATCAGCCATATTATTGGCGATAACGCCGCAAAAAATAATGTATCCAAAAAAATTCCCATCCCTTCCAATTCTAATTTTTGATTTATATTTTCCGTAATATAAATTTTTCCTGCTTTAACATTTGCCCCAAAATTGACTTAAGCCCTTTGGCGTGGTAGAATTTTAATTGAAAAAGCAAATAACACCACACAAAAAGGCTTTATTATGGAAAATTTTACAAGCTTTTAGCGTGGTTGTCAATCTAAATAAAACGAAGGCTGAAAATGATAATCGATTTTCTAAAATTACTCTTTAAAAATTATTTACCAATTTGAAAAATTGAACGACGGAAAAATTTATTTCAGCAAAACTACTCAAGAATAAAACGGCACAAAAAAATACAAGCTACTTTGAAAATGCAATTCATAAAGTAGACTCTTAGTATTTGATGTTGAAGTGCATAAACTGAAGAATAACTTAACGCGCTCGAAAAATTTTTTTATAATATTTTTTGATTGTAAAGTAAAGACAGCTAAAATCTAACTGACAACGGCGAAAGTGCAAGCGGATTAGAATAAATGAATACTGCCGACGGTCTGCATTGAAAATTTTTTGACGAAAAAAAATTGATTAAAATTAAAGTGTTTTTACTGTTTAATTTCAGAAATTAAAAAAAGTTTTTTCTGAAATTTTCGGCAGGAATTTTTTATTGCGCGTAGAAATTGAAACTTCAAATAAAGTAAAATCAGCGTTGTACGTTGAAAGTGTATTCTTAGTAACGAGGAGGTTTTTTTTCATGAGAAAAACTGAATGCCTTGGATTAGTCCTTGCTGGGGGACAAGGCTCCCGGTTGAAATCTTTAACTAAAACCGTTGCAAAACCGGCTGTTCCGTTTGGCGGCAAATACCGTATTATCGATTTTCCGCTTTCAAATTGCGTTAATTCCGGTATTAACAAAGTTGGTATTGCCACACAATACAAACCTTTTGAACTCCACCAATATTTGGGCAACGGAGCTGCATTTGATTTGGATCGTACCGGCGGCGGCTTGTTCGTTCTCCCGCCCTATGCACGTGAAAAAGGCGGCGATTGGTATCGCGGCACAGCTGACGCAGTTTATCAGAATTTGAATTTCATTGATTTAGTTGATCCCGAATATA